>JAIVHP010000377.1 GCA_020201045.1 Flavobacteriales bacterium | reverse complement strand
TGCTTGGCAACATAGTAAGGTTTCATGTCTGCTTTATCCCAGAATTCCCGGTTGTCGCTACCGGCTGCGCTCACCATTACAAAGCGTTCTATACCGGCCTTTTTGGCTGCTTCCATGCTGCGTACCGCTCCATCCAAGTCTATGGCCAGTGTTTTTTCGGCTCCGGTGCTGCCGCCCGAACCGGCTGTAAACACAACGGCATCGCAACCCTTGAATTTTTGGCTAAGGCTATCGATCGATTCTTCCAAATCACCAATCACCGTATCGGTATCGATGTCTGAAAAATCAGATTTCAGACTTTCTTTCCGTAAAAATGCCACGGGGTTGTAGTCGTCTGAATCTGCAAGTTTTTTAGTGAGGTGTTGCCCAATTTTACCGTGGGCTCCGATAATAAGTATTTTGTTAAGGGTGTTCATGTTTATCTATTTTTAGATTACATCCTATACTTGTACAAGATTCAATCCATAACATCGATGCAATGTTTTATTTGGAATATAGAATCAAAGAATGTCGAGCTGCACCTTAGGATAAAAAACGCAGTCAAATAAACAGGAGTTCTGGAAGAGCCGCAAAGAACAAGATAACCCTCTGAAAAAACCCGCGATGGTGTAGGACACTCTTTGGGGAGTTTTCGCTACAGGAATGAAAACGCGAGCTGCACCAACTTATATCCGCGATTTCAGGCCACATATGGTACAGGCTGGCCCCGGCCGCTTTTATTAGAATCTTCGGCCCTGATGCGTCCGGAAGGGTGATGACCTAGATAAAGGCAGCTACGGTCTAAATTTCGCAAAGACCTTGTATTTCAAATTTTTAACTCTAATAAATAAGTGGTTTATCATGGGGAAGCACGCCCTGGGCTCCGGACATTGGACCCTATTGGCTCCCAACTTGAAAAGTTAAAGTCTATTGCAACGAAAGCAGGGTCGGGAGCCAACCGTCGGCCTTAATTTTATTTCAAGGAAACTCCGAAATAAGCGGAAGTCCGCCGCACCCATGTGTACTCGCGTGTGTCCGCTTTCAGCGGTGCTCGTGAGATCGCTTCGCTAAGTTGAGCTCAGCCATCGGAAGCTGTGCTTCCGCTAATGGCGTTTGCGAGTTTGGGTAAGGCGCTGGAGCGTTTTCGTGAGTTTCCAGAAATAAAATTGCAGCCTAGATTTTTTGTCCCTTTTGTATCATGACAAAAGGGAGATGAAAAACTTCAATTAATGGACGTGGCCAGTGTTTGCCGTTATCTGGGTCATCACCTCCGGAAGGGGGACATGCCTTTGTTTTACTTTTTTTGGGATTACAGGAAATCAGTTGGTGTTTTATCCGGGGCGATACACATTTCATTGCCCTATTTACCAGCTGGTGGGCTTGTAGTCTTTCAAGAATTTACCACACCAATGTTTTCCCGTGTTGATGCCATCAAACAACGGGTCCAGCACTCTGGCGGCACCGTCAACGATATCCAGCGGCGGTTGGAAGTCGTGAATTTCTTCCTTTTTCACAGCCAACTCAATCGGGTCTTCGTCGGTTACCCATCCCGTGTCAACGGCATTGGTGTAGATTCCGTATTTCGCAAAGTCGGCAGCCGATGTAAGGGTCATCATGTTCAAAGCGGCTTTGGCCATATTGGTGTGGGGATGCCTAGACTCTTTGTGGTACTTGTGAAACTTGCCTTCCATGGCCGAAACGTTGATGATATGCTTCATTCCGGTGTTCTCCTTTTTCATCAGGTGAACCAGGCGGTTGCAGAGCACAAAAGGAGCGACTGAGTTGACGAGTTGCACTTCCAGCATCTCATTGGTGTGAATCTCACCGAGCTTGAGCCTCCAGCTATTGGTTTTCCTCAAATCAACTTGCTGCAAGTCGGCATCCATTTTACCCGTTGGGAAAACTTCATCGGTGGTGAGTGCATGATCTACGGAATAGGCAATTTGAGACAACTTCGCGGAAGCACTGAGCCCAATTCCCACTTGCTTTCCGTGCCAACTCACGGGCATGTTCTTCCGATTGGCCCCGAAGGTGGAACTGATGGCATCCAATTCCCGCGTACAGGCTTCATGGCCTGATAGCACACTTCTAATTTGCGCAGGCCACTCAGAAGGGCGGCTCTCTTCACGGGCCAGCAGATGCTTGTAGAATCCGGCAGGCCGTCTAACGGTTTGCGCGGCGTTGTTGATCAACACATCCAAACGGTGGTAGTGTTGATCGATGTAATTGCAAAATATCTCGACGCTGGGAATGTGTCGCAAATCCAATCCGTGAATTTTAAGGCGATGCCCCCAGGTTTCAAAATCGGGCTCTTTGGAGTAGCGCAGAGCAGAGTCTACGGGAAACCGCGTTGTAGCGATAACTGTGGCTCCGGCGCGCAGCATCATCAGGGTAATGTGATAGCCAATTTTAAGGCGAGACCCCGTAACCAAAGCCACCTGACCCGACATATCAGCCGTTTGAAAACGCTTGGCATAGTTGAAGTCGCCGCAGGCTTTACACATGGTGTCGTAGAAATGGTGCAGCGTGGTAAAAACTTCCTTGCACACATAGCAATTGCGAGGAGCTACCGAAGCTTCGGGAAGTTTGATTTCTTTTTCGGATGGTGAAATCATTTTGGGTGCCACAAAAACTGCCGCTTCCCGCGCACTTCGTATTCCCGTTTTGTTGCGGGCGTGTTTGTCGCGTTCTGCGGCTTTTCTTTTGGCGTTTTGCTTCGCACTCTTTACGCGTTTTTTGAATTCGTCTCTCTGCGGTCTCGACAGCTGTCCGGCTTGCCTGAGCAATTCGATTCTGAGTTCTTTAGGAATATCAAATATCCTATCGGTGTCCGCATTCAGAGTTTCCAAAATAGCGATGCATTGTTCAATTTCATCTTGACTCAATGCGGGTTTTTCTTCGTTGAATCCCATTAATTTCTTTGGTATCGGTCGGTTTCAAGTTGTTGTGAGTCCATCTTACCAGAGGCGGCAAAAGCCCGGTTTATAAAGTCTGCCGTGCGATGGAGTGGAGCAGTCGTATGGTTTTAACTTTTGTTTCAGGAACCCAACAGCGAATGCCTAACCGCTGCAAATTTAGGCGATTATTTTATTAACCCCTTTCGGTGATGGAAAAAAAGAATTTGATAGGTCGCGCGCGCTCCAATATCCGGTGGAGACTCTTAAACATACGCCATTTTACGGTTCAAATCGGTGGATTAAACTGAAAGGATCAAACTTTAATTTATAACTTGTCCAGTAAAAATGGAATTGGATGAAGAGAAGCTGAATACCCTCACAGTTTTTGGCCGTATTCACTTTCCGCTTGATACCGTGAGTAAATTGTAAATATCAGATTATTAAAATTCCAGTCCTTTTTCAGCAAAACCTAAGTAACCAAAACGCACAAAATATGAAAAACAGTTTCCCCCAATTAAAAAACAACCAAACGATGAATTTACTTTTTATACTGAGTTTGTTCGTAGCATCTTGCGGCGGCGATCAGCCAGGCAGTACCAATGGCCAAACCGAGACGGCTGGCGACAATCCATCCGATGCATCGTGCTTCGAGGCAAATACCAACAACCCCTGTGCTTTATTAGACCTGGAGTTTATAGCCGAAGCAGCGGGTGCCGATAAGGACGAAATTAAGGTTGAAAACAGCGCTGAAGGGCGGAAAGTATCCAAATATGAAAGAGCAAACTGCACGTACAGTTGGCCATCGAATCGCAAAGCAACCCTGATTGTAAAGGCTGCCGGCAGGGAAATGGAAACGAAAGTGGAGTTAAAGAACAGCATTGTGGTTGGCGGCATCGACCTTATCGACGACGAGTCTTTCGCGAAAACC
>JAIVHP010000136.1 GCA_020201045.1 Flavobacteriales bacterium | reverse complement strand
TCTTTAAGGTCTTTGTTTTTTCGGTACACCTTAGAAGCTTGAGCCAATCCCAATAAGCGCGCCATTTGACCCGCGGTGGGGGAGATGTCGGCGGAAGAGTTTTTCTGCGCCATCAAATTTTTCCACGAACCGTCTTCGTTCAGGTTTCGGGTAGAAAAGTGTCCCCCCATCTGCCTTCCGGCGCTGGCGGGTTCCTTAAAGATATCGGTATGTGCGTAAAGTGCCGAAAAGGCCTGCTGTATGGTGAGCATACCGATGGCCATCATAAATGTTTGATCGCGGTAGTATCCCGAACGAAAATCGCCATTTTTAAACTGCTTGGCCATAGCGATTTGGGCAACTTCTTTTCCATCGCCAAAAATTCCGAATTTGGCCTTTCCGGTGAGTACTTCTTTTCGCCCAAGTAGAGATGCTTCCCGGCTTTCGCACGCGAGTTTATAGTCTGATATGACTTCTTGAATAAATGCTTCTTCCTGCTTTTGAACGGCTTCTTTTTCTTGACTCATAATAGGTGGTGGTCTTCTTTTGCAAAGATAGTAAATCAATGCCCTTTTTCCGCCACCTGGGTCACAAATGGATTATTGACCGCGTAGCCAGGCAGTGGGAATAACTTGCGGTAGCTCGTATTGTGTTCCCGTTTCTACCTGGTTGGCATTTTTATTTGGCGTGTTTCCCATCTCATCCGTATGGCTCATGCGGGTGGCCAGAAAACCGCCCAAGACAAATACAACGGCGAGAAATAAAACGAGGGCGAGAAGAATTCTACTTTTTTTCATTTTGGGGTTGTTTTTTAAGTCGGCGCAGAGCGCCGGCATCATTGTGTTTTGGCTTTATTGGTCTTTTTTACTCAGATTCAACTTCATCGAGCATTTCGCGTTTTTTCTCCAATTCTTCGATGGCTTTTTCCAACCGCTCTTTTTCTTCTTTCAGCCACTCATCTCGTTCGCGCACGTTGTCGCTGGTATCGGTATCTTCTTGTATTTTCTGTTCGGTTTCGGGGCAACTCAAGCACGTAAGTCCATCTGCGGTCATCGTCCAGGTTTTACCCGTCATATCGCCGTCGTACGTATTGGTGGCGTTGGGCACATCGTACAGAATATGGCCGGTGCTTTCGCCGATATGTATCGATTTACCCATCGGAATTTTTAAAATGTATTTTGCGTTTTGACCGCGAAGTTTATCGCCCTCACTCAATGCAAAATACGGGTGTATCAAAAGCGTATCGCCACTCATCTCCACATGGGTTTTAGCCTGCCGCGCATTGGCTACAGCGTCTTTTTGAGAGCTGCCCCTGGAGCTGCGTTTCAATTCCAGCTCAAAGCGGTTGCTGTCGTAATTCTTTTCAACTGTAAATCGCAGTTTTCCCATATACATGTAGTCAGTCGAATCAGCACCCGGAAATGTTACATCTTCGGGAATAAAAATATTTCTACCGCTGAGTTGATTAGAAAACTCATACATCACAGCATCCCGAGAAGAGAGATCTAAGTAGAGGGTGTCTACAGCGGGTATTTCGATGTCTGCATCTTCGTTAAACGATGTTTCTACGCTGAATTCGCTGGCAGTGTTTATCCCCGTTGCGGTGAGCAAGCCTACGCCAACAAACCAAAATATGAGCAATACAATACCGAGTACTCCGGAAATCCGGATATGATCGAATAATAGTCTTATCCCAAGCAGTATAAACGCAACGATCGGTATAAAATAAACCAAAGCGATACCGGTAATGAAAATACCGCGCTGCCACGCGCTTACCAGCGTTCCGTTCCACAATGCACCGAACTGGTGGTCGCCAAATACGTGTGTGTCGTGCAAATTGATAAATCCCTGAAGGCCAAAAGCCATTCCCACAGCAGTTACGATTCCGCCGATACCGATAATCAACAGCAACACACCGAGCACTTTTACAACGATCTTAAATAATACGCGCAGGATTCGAGCAAGGGCATTGAAGAGATCATCGAAAAAGTCGCCTATTTTACCTGTTGCCGTCCTCACCTGTTTTTTTTTTCCGAAGTCTTTAATGTCTTCTCGCATGGTATTTACGGACTCATTCACCTTTTTGGAAATATTCTCCACGGTAACCGGCTCTCCCCGCATCTGCAGCTTTTCGGCTGTGGTCTTTGCCTTTGGGATAATCAAAGCCAGTATGAGGTAAATCAATACACCTGAACCGTAAAAGAGCGTTACAATTACAAAGAGTGCGCGAAGCACGATGGGGTCCCAGCCAAAATAGGCCGAAATTCCGCCGCAAACGCCAAAGAATACGCGGTTGTCGGGATCGCGGAAAACGCGTTTACTCGTTTCGGTGCTTTCGCTGTACTCTTCTTCATCGTTGTCTACATAGTCTTCGGGTTTACCCATAATAGATACCACGTAGTCTACATCCGCATTGGTAATAACCTGTTTTTGATCGGTTACCCTTTCCATAAAAAGCTCGGCAATGCGCAATTCGATATCCGAAATGATCTCGTCAACCCCTTCGCTACCATCAAAGTAACTCCGGATGGTCTCGATGTAATTGTTTAATTTTTGATAGGCGCTTTCTTCGATGTTGAATACGCGACCACCTATATTTACTGTTACCGTTTTATTCATGGCTATTTTCTGATTGTTCGATTAACTGCATTGTTTAGTTCCGTCCAGGTTTCGCGAAGTTCGATGAGAAACTTTTCACCCAGTTCTGTTAGTTTGTAGTATTTCCGCGGCGGACCCGTTTTTGATTCCTCCCACCGGTAATCTAAAATCCCGGCGTTTTTGAGCCTTGTAAGCAATGGGTACAAGGTTCCTTCTACTACGATGAGTTTCGACTCTTTGAGCGCCGAAATAATATCCGAAGGATACATCTCTTCCTGTTTCAGAAGCTGAAGGATGCAAAACTCCAGGACTCCTTTCCGCATTTGTGCTTTTGTGTTTTCAATTTTCATGAACCATTCTTAAAAGGTTACCACTGGCCGGCTTCGCTTAAACTCCGACTCCGGCTTCTGTGGGCACAAATATATTGTTTTTATATGGTACTATGCAAAGCAAAGTAGTAAAATAATACATAGTACTTGATGGTCGGTTGCTAAAAGGGGGTGAACGGTGATTTATTTGTAACAATAATCACAGCAGGGCAGTATACCCTGTTGAAACTTTTGAATTTAAACTCATGAAAAGAGTTCTGTTTATCTTGTCCTTATTGTTCGCAGTGGTCGCTATGTCGTCTTGCGCCGGTTCGCAGAAGCACTGCGCAGCCTATGCCAAGCACACTACAGCTGATACACCTACTTACAAGGACGTACAATAATACAGGTGTTGATTTGAACTTTCGTCCGGCCTTTTGAGATACCGGCAGGACGCGAAAAAATAATCCCCTAATCAAACTGAAATAGTAGTCGGCAGGATATCTGCCGGCTTTTTTTGGTTGGGGGTAAGTGGGGTTTCTGATTTTACGCTTCCTGAACGTCAATCTGCCCCAGGTGAAGCAGTGCATCGCCTTGATTTACTACCGGCATATTATTGTGGCCCAGAATAAAACCCGGTTTTGGAGCACGCACATTCACCTTGAATTCTCCGAAAGGATCGGTAATTACGCCCAGTATATCTCCTTTGGTTACAAATTCGCCCGACTTCAGCACGCTGTTGTAAATTCCAGAACGCTTTGCGCGAATCCAGTAGTTCTTGCTGCACTCCACCCGCGGGATGGTCTGCACAGGAGCAGTTTTCAGCATTTCGAAAGCGTGAAGCAGGCGCAGCGCACCATTCATCCCTTCATCGATTACGGTTTCTTCGTTTCTCAGACTTTCCCCCCCTTCAAAAACCAAAATGGTT
>JAIVHP010000135.1 GCA_020201045.1 Flavobacteriales bacterium | reverse complement strand
CCCGAGCACCATCGCCGACCCGCTATACGGCTACGATCCCATTGGTGAAGAAGAAACCGAATTTTCCAACCCCAATGCCATTGGCGTTATGGCTGTAGATAATTTGCCTTGCGAACTACCTAAAGATGCGTCGGAAGATTTTGGCGACGAATTGATTAAACACATTATCCCCGAGTTGTTAAAAGACAATTCGGATGTGATATACCGCGCCACGGAAACAAATCTCGAAGGTGAGCTTACGGAGCCTTATGCCTATTTAAAGGACTTTGTAGAAGGCAAAGAGTAAAGTTTAAAGATTTTTGAGCTGGGTAATGGTCTCAGCCGGGTCTTCTGATTTGAATATTGAGCTTCCGGCCACTAAAACATCTGCACCGGCATCGATTAATTTTCCGGCGTTTTTCAGGGTCACGCCGCCGTCTACTTCGATTTTGGCCTTTGAGCCCGTTCGTTCAATCAATGTTTTGGTGCGCTCCACTTTTCGATAGGTGTTTTCGATAAACGATTGTCCGCCATACCCCGGGTTTACCGACATAATCAGCACCAGGTCGATATCTGTAATGATGTCTTCCAAATCGTTTACGGCAGAGTGTGGATTTAGCGATACGCCAGCGCTCATCCCTTCGGCTTTGATGGCCTGTATGGTGCGGTGAAGGTGGTTGCAGGCTTCCAGGTGAACAGTGAGAATGTTGGCTCCTGCTTTTTTGAAATTGGAAATATACCTGTCCGGATCCACAATCATTAGGTGCACGTCCATCGGTTTGAGCGTATGCCTGTTTATGGCTTCCATTACGGGAAAACCAAAGGAAATATTGGGCACAAAAACCCCATCCATAATATCGATGTGAAACCAGTCGGCATCGCTCTGATTCAGCATTTCGATGTCTTTAATAAGGTTTGAAAAATCTGCGGCGAGCAGGGAAGGGGCAATTAGGTGAGACATTTGAAAAAGGTTTTTGCAAAGAAAACAAAAAAGGGCCCAATAAGAGCCCTTTTCAATTTCCAGTTTTCCGTAATTTAACCCAGATACGACCGCAGAATTTTACTCCGCGATGTGTGTTTAAGCCTTCGCAATGCCTTTTCTTTAATTTGCCTTACGCGTTCGCGGGTGAGGTCAAATCGCTCGCCAATCTCTTCGAGTGTTAGCGAGTGCTCTGCACCCAGTCCAAAGTAAAGGCGAACTACATCTGCTTCCCGCGCAGTAAGGGTGTGTAGCGATCTTTCGATTTCGGTTCCAAGCGATTTATTTAACAAATCTTCAATCGGCGACTTATTATCATCCGAAATAAAAACCTCGTGCATAGAGCTCCCGGAATCGTCGTCGTTAGATAGGGGAGCATCCATGGATAAGTGCCTTCCGCTATTCTCTAAAGATTGCTTCACTTCTTCGATGGTCATTTCCAAAACTTCGGCCAGCTCTGCCGGGCTCGGTGGCCTTTCGAATTCTTGCTCGAGTTTTGAAAAGGCCTTGTTGATTTTGTTGATCGACCCAATTTTATTCAGCGGAAGCCTCACAATGCGCGATTGCTCGGCCAGTGCCTGCAAAATAGATTGCCTGATCCACCATACGGCGTACGAAATAAACTTAAACCCCCTTGTTTCATCAAAACGCTGGGCGGCTTTAATCAGCCCCAGATTTCCCTCGTTTATCAAATCGGGAAGTGTGAGTCCCTGGTTCTGGTATTGCTTCGACACGGAAACCACAAATCTCAGATTGGCCTTTGTGAGTTTTTCCAATGCGGCCTGATCACCTTTCTTAATTCTCCGGGCGAGTTCAACCTCTTCCTCGGCGGTGATAAGTTCGACTTTACCAATTTCTTGAAGGTACTTGTCCAACGACGCCGTTTCGCGGTTGGTGACCTGTTTTGTGATTTTTAACTGTCTCATAGAATTTTGCTGCAATGTTCATTGTTAAATGATATCTGCTATAACGGTATCCGCCCAAAATTGGTTACACCAATTTAGACGGATACCATTGCAGAAACACGCTACAGCAAAGCGCTGAGACCAGTTGTAATTTCGCTGATTATCAGCTTTGAAATTAGTTTTCCGAAGGGCTTCTTTCGGGCTTTGGAAGAAGTACTTTTCTCGATAATTTAAGCTTACCGGTTTTTGGATCTTTACCGATAATTTTAAATTTCACCATGTCGCCTTCCTTCAAGATAGATTCTACTTTCTCTACCCGGCTCCATTCCAATTCGGAGATGTGAAGAAGTCCGTCTGTTCCTGGAACTACTTCAACAAAAGCACCATAAGGCATAATTGATTTTACTTTTCCTTCGTATTCTTCTCCTACTTCTACAGTTGGAGGGAAGGCAATGGTTCGGATGCGCTTGGTGGCATCGTCAATGTCCTGCTTGTTCGAAGAAATAATATCAACCTTGCCGCCTTCGGGAACTTCGTCGATGGCAATTTCAGTGTTTGTTTGTTGCTGAATTTCCTGAATGATTTTTCCACCGGGTCCGATGATGGCTCCAATCATATCCTTAGGAATGATGAAAGAGACAATTCTCGGTGCGTGTGGTTTGTAATCTTCACGCGGCTCGCTTATGGTTTTCATCATCTCGTTCAAGATGTGAGCTCTTCCCTCTTTAGCCTGATAAAGGGCTTTTTTGAGAATCTCATATTTCAGACCTTCAATCTTAATGTCCATCTGGCAGGCGGTAATTCCCTCGGATGTACCGGTAATTTTAAAGTCCATATCGCCGATGTGGTCTTCATCTCCCAGAATGTCAGATAAAACAGCGTATTTGCCAGTCTCTCCGTCAGAGATGAGACCCATAGCAATACCCGAAACGGGTCGCTTGATTTTTACACCGCCATCCATCAAAGCCAGTGTACCTGCGCAAACTGTTGCCATTGAAGACGAACCGTTTGATTCGAGTACATCACTAACCAACCGGATGGTGTAAGGATTTTCGGGCGGTTTAGGAAGCACTCCTCTAAGTGCTCTAAGCGCCAGGTTACCGTGACCTATCTCCCTTCTGGAAGTTCCGCGAATAGGGTAAGCTTCTCCCGTACAAAATGGGGGAAAGTTGTAGTGAAGCAAAAAGTTTTCTGTTCCCTGTATAAGAGCGCCATCTACGGTTTGCTCGTCTAATCGCGAGCCGAGTGTAAGCGTGGTAAGCGATTGGGTTTCTCCACGAGTAAATATCGATGAACCGTGAGTTCCTGGAAGGTAGTCTACTTCGCTCCAGATAGGGCGAATTTCGTCTGGTTTTCTTCCGTCTAGTCTAACGCTGTCGTTCAACACGAGCGATCGGACCGCATCTTTCTGAGCGATTCTGAAATAATCTTTTATCATGTCGATTTTCTCATCGCGCTCTTCTTGCGGAAGCGTCTCCTCGTAAGCTTCGCGAACGGCTTTAAATCCTTTACCGCGCTCCTCCTTGCTCAGGTTTTGCTTGGCAATATCGTAGCACCCCTGGTAGCAAGCGTCGTAAACGGCCTTTTTAAGGTCTTCGTCGCTTGGCATGTGGCTATACTCGCGTTTTGGCTGCGATGATGGAACCATCTCGCCCAGTTCCTTCATAGCCTTGCAGTGAACTTTTATGGCGCTGTGAGCGGTTTCAATGGCCTGAACCATTTCGTCTTCGCTTATTTCGTCCATTTCACCTTCTACCATGATTACGCTGGTTTCCGTTCCGGCAATCACCATATTCATATCGGCACCTTCCAATTCAGTGTAGGTGGGGTTGATAATAAACTTTCCGTCTTTTCTGGCTACCCTCACTTCCGAAACCGGACCGTGGAAGGGAATATCTGAAACGGCCAGCGCCGAAGATGCCGCAAGGCATACAAGGGCATCTGCCCGGTAATCGTCCGGGAAAAGCGGTCTTAGTGCGCGGTCTACTAATCGCATGGTGAGTATTTCGCTGTTGCTCGGACGAGCTTCGCGCTTGAAAAATCCGCCGGGGAATCTCCCTGTCGATGCGTACTTTTCCCTGTAATCTATTGTGAGCGGGAGGAAGTTCATCCCTTCTTTTGCATCTTTATTCGAAACTACCGTAGCCAGTATCATTGTGTCTCCTACACGCACCATTACCGAACCGTCTGCCTGCTTGGCCAGCTTTCCGGTTTCAATGGTGATCGGCTTTCCGTCGCCGAGGTCAATCGTTTTACTCTTTAAATCGTAATTCATCTTTATTTGTATTGTGTCATTTAAAATTTAAACAAAAAAAGGCAACGGTATTTAAACCAGTTGCCTCTCTTTAGTACGTTTTGAAAGCAATTTGAATTACTTTCTGATTCCGAGCTCTTTAATAATCGCTCTGTATCGTTCAATGTCTTTTTTCTTCAGGTAATCTAAGAGCCTTCTCCTTTTACCTACCAATGCAACCAGTGAACGTTCGGTATTGAAGTCCTTCTGGTTTTTTTTCAGGTGTTCTGTAAGATGGCCTATTCTGTAAGTGAAGAGCGCTATTTGCCCTTCGGTCGAGCCGGTGTCTTCAGCAGACTTGCCGTGCTTTTTAAAAATTTCTGCTTTCTTTTCAGGAGCTAGATACATATCAAAATTGTTGTAAATGTTTGTAATGCGATCTAAAAAATCGAGTGCAAATATAACTTAAATTATTTGATTTCGGCAGGAATCGCAAACATCTCTAATGTCAGCGAAAGCTTTTCTTTTAGATGGTGTCGGTGCACGATAAAATCGAGAAATCCGTGTTCTAAAACGAACTCGCTTGTTTGAAACCCTTCGGGCAAATCCTTCCCGATGGTTTCCTTAACTACACGAGGCCCAGCGAAGCCGATCAGTGCCTTGGGCTCTGCGATATTTACATCGCCCAGCATGGCAAAACTTGCCGTTACACCGCCCGTTGTGGGGTCTGTTAGAAATGAGATAAATGGAAGCCTCGCTTTTTCGAGCAAGGTCAGTTTTGCCGATGTCTTGGCCATTTGCATCAACGAGAATCCGGCTTCCATCATTCGAGCTCCACCACTTTTTGAAATGATAATAAGCGGAGATTTTCGCTTGATTGCCATATCGATGGCATCAGATATTTTTTCACCTACCACCGAACCCATCGATCCACCGATAAATTTGAAATCCATCGCGGCGATAACCACGTCTTTTTTATCGAGTTTCCCGTATGCCGTGCGTATGGCGTCTTTTAATCCGGTTTTCTTTTGGCTCGCTTTAATTCGGTCGCCGTACTTTTTGGTGTCTACGAATTTTAGCGGGTCTGCAGAGCTCATGGCTTTATTGAACTCGGTAAATTTTCCGTCGTCGAAAAGTATTTCAAAGTATTCCTTGCTTCCGATGCGGTCGTGGTAATTGCACTCGGTGCACACCCACATGTTTTCGTAGTGCTCGTCGGTGCTTACAACATGGTTGCACTCCGGACACTTGTTCCAAAGCCCTTCG
>JAIVHP010000376.1 GCA_020201045.1 Flavobacteriales bacterium | reverse complement strand
CGGTATTCCGACAAAATATCGAAGGGACGGGGCTCGTAGCTATCGCGAACTTGCGCGAACAAACTGGTAGTGTTGATCAGCTTTTCGCTGAATCGGTGCTTTAGAGACACACCTGCAATAATACGATCGTAGGACTCGTAGCCTTCGGCTGCAGCCCAGTTGGCCGCTGCACTTTGCGGCGACTCTTCAAAATTTGTGCGGCTTAAAGAACTCGGAATATACCCCTTTAGCCGTGTGAGAATGGCCAGGAGCGACACCGATGTCCGTTCTCCAAGCCGGTGTTTCCCGGTAAGGGTAAGCGACTGCCGGTTGTACGCCCCGTTATCGCGATACCCATCGCTATTTAGATTGTTATAGGTTATTTCGGCCGATGAGTCGCCACCTCCCAACCCTGCGCGCAGGGTGTATTTCTGCAAGCCAAAACTTCCAAAAGTGGCCCCGGCAGCCGCAGTATTTTGTGGAGTGTCGCGGGTGTAAAGGTTGATTACTCCGCCGAGACCCGTTCCGTAAATGCTCGACGCCGGCCCCTTGATGATTTCCACCGATTCCAGCACGGCCATGTCTATATCTTCCAAAACGGTTGAACCCGCTGCCGTGGATATCGGAATTCCGTCGATGTATGCCTTTACGCGGTTGGTGCTGTACTGCGATCGCGCTCCAATTCCGCGAATTGCGATCCGGTTGGTGTTTAATGCACCCTGCTGCATGTACACACCGGGAGTTTGATTGATCAGCGATGTAACGATGGTACCGTCGTATGCGGTATCGCTAAGTGCTTCTTGCGAAAGGGCAGATTCGCAGATTAGCAGACAAAAAATAAAAAGGGAAATTTTCAAGCCAGCACAAAAAAATTACTCAACTGATACCCGCCACAAAATGCCAGAGTCATCGTCAACAACGATTAGCGACCCGTCGGGCAATTGCGTGACCCCAACTGGGCGGCCGTAAACTTTGCTGGCATCGCCATCGGCAATAAAGCCGGTAAGGAAATCTTCGGGCTGCTGTGGCGCTCCATTTTCGAAGGGCACAAAAACCACCTTGTAACCCGCAAATTCAGAGCGGTTCCACGAACCGTGCTGGCCCACAAAAGCTCCATTTTTATACTTTTCGGGAAAAGATTCTCCGGTGTAAAATGCCAGTCCGAGCGAAGCCGTGTGGCTGCCCAATGGCACATCGGGAACGATCGCCTTTTCCACCAAATCGCCGTGTGGTTCTTCGCTCCACCGCGGGTCTTTAACATCGCCGTAATACGAGTAAGGCCATCCGTAAAATCCGCCTTCTTTTACGCTGGTCATATAATCTGGAACCAGGTTATCGCCTAGCTTGTCGCGTTCGTTTACAGCGGTCCACAAATCGCCCGTAACGGGATTCCAGTCCATTCCAACTGGGTTTCGAATTCCGCTGGCGAATAATTTCTCTCCCGAACCGTCAGGATTGATCTCAAGAATACAGGCGCGGCGCTTTTCTACGTCCATCCCGTGTTCTCCCACATTGCTCGCCGAGCCCACGCTGATGTATATTTTTTCACCATCAGGGCCGGCAATTAAGTTCCGCGTCCAATGGTTGTTGTACCCACCGGCCGGCAAGTCGAGTATTTTCTCTCCCTTTCCTTTCAATTCTTCATCGCCGGCATTGTAGGGCCATCGGTAAACTGCGTCGGTATTTGCCACGTAGAAAAATCCGTTTAGCACCAACATCCCGAGGGGACTATTCAGGTTTTCGGCAAAGGTTTTCCGCGTTTCGTACGAGCCATTTCCATCGGTATCCTGAAGCAGTGTGATTCGGTTTGCGCTATTTCGCGTGTCTGACTCTACTGTGAATAAATCTCCGTTTGGCCCCACATAAACCCATCGCGGGTGTTCGAATCCATCGGCAAATCGCTCTACCTGAAATCCATCTGGCGCATCGGGCGTTTGTCCATCAGACCACCCCACTACTTTACTGATGTTGCGAGCCGATTCTTCGGCAAAAGGTGATGGCAGCGTAAGCGGGCCGATGGCAGTTTCTACCGTGGTTTCCTTGTCGTAGGCGTCGCGGTCATCCACCTTCATGTTCTGCCCACCGCAACCGGTGAAGACAAAGAGAAAAACAGCAAGTAAGACAGGGGAAAATGCAAAATTAGATCTGATTATGTAAGTGTTCTGTATCATCAAAGGGTTTTATTTGGGAAACAACTTCCTTAAAAGGGGCTTTGTTTTTCGGATGAACCGTAAAGTTCGCAAATATTTTTTTGTGGAAGCTGGAATGGATAAAAGAAGCATTTGGAGGATTCCCGAGTGCTTTAAATTAACCTACGGGATTTTTGCTTACTTCACTTCGCTGCACCTACAGTGAGCGATCCGTTCTTTTGTAGCATGTACCATGTCAAACATTGAAATTGTTATATTTGGTCAATATTTAGTTCGATGAAAGATTATTTCTGGATTTTTTCACTTCTCATTATTTTCTCCTTAAGCAGTTGTAATTCTGATGAAGGAGAGGCAACGGCGCCTACTACAGAAAATAAGGACTATCCCACGGGTACAGCGAGTTATTTCACCAATAGCGTGCTGGCAACAGCGAATACCGCCCGAGCCCGGTTTAATGGGAATGACCAACTTTCTGTTGTCTTTGAAGATGATCAGGGCAAGTACTTGATTCTGCTCATCAATGATTTTATCGGAGAAGGCGTTTACGTAAACACCTTCCCTGAACCCGAGAATAGTTTTGATGTATACTACAAATTTGTGGAAGATGATTTCCCTATCAGGTTTATGGGCGATCCGTATTTTGTGGATTCTCTTGTCATTGACTCATACAATTCCGAGAATGGGCTGATAAGTGGCAATTTCAATTTGCGGTTGAAAAGCGGCTTTACCTATTTGAATATAAGTGACGGCATTTTTAATGATGTCCCCATCATCCAATTAAATGATCCCCTTCCGGGTAAGTCCAATTTTTTCTACGGTCACCTTTGTTATTCAACTGATTCAGCATGGGCAGAACTCACGAATAATTTTCAGTTGATTATGCATTTTCCGACGCCAGGTTCATCTCCAGCTTTAGGCGCCAGACCGAGCCTTAAGACCTATGTGGGGCTTTCGGGTACAGAATCGAATCACCTTGATTACAGAACAGGAGCCGGTACTGTGCCCAGTCAAACTTATATAGATCGGGCAATGAATCCTCAATTCGAAGTTCACAACGATTTCACTTCTGTATCCGGGAGAGCAATGTTCGGTCAAGGGCGATATTTTGATGTATCTTTCAATCAAATCCCCATTCTTGAACATCCAATTGAAATCAGTGATGGCGTAATTGATTTGCACGTAGGTGGCGAAATGATAACATTCACCGAAATCTATTACAACGCCCAAACCATATCACCTGATTTTGAACTTGAAGCAGTTAATGATGATGGACAAAAAATTGTGGTGGGCAGCAATATGTTCCAACCAAACTTTGACATCAATTTAGAACTTAATAATCCGGGATGGCTCACAGAACTTCGATTCTTCGAGAATGAGAATGATTTAGAGCATACCTGGAGCGTAGATGGCTTATTCGGTGATGCAGGCGATCGCGAATCTGGAGTTGTCGCAGTAGGGTTTCATTCAGATACTGTAAATTTTAGAGCTGAAAATATCACCGTGCAATTGTAATCAGGAACTATGCAGAAAAAGAAATGGATTCAATATGTGCTGTGCGGCCTGGCCATTATCTTAATCGGATGCAACGACGACGATATTGATCCCGCACAGGAAGAAGTAGACGAATTACCTCCCGCTGAGTTCAGGTTTACCTACGCGGGAAACACTTTTGAAGCAGATACTGCATATTGGAGAAAAAATTCGGCTGACGAGATGAGTTTTTTTGCTTCCGATCCGAGCGGTTCTAGTTTATACATTGAGTTTGACGCTTTCTATGGCCTCGGCGACTATTTGTTTGAAACGTCTGGGTTCTCAGCTGGAGTTGCAAAGTTTATGCACGTAGACAATAACGACACCACAGTTTACAGAATCATTACTGAACAGCTATTCTCAATAGATGGTGGACGCGTAGATGTAGACAGCACCACCGCTAACCCGAAAACGTATAGCGGAGAATTTGAATTAACACTTTTAGATCTTGAAGAATCATTAGACAGTATTCTGGTGGAGTCGGGAGAGTTTAAATACTTACGCGAATGCAATTTTGATTTAAATACCCAGCCGGGTAGTATTTCCTACTGGTTTGATGGAAAAATTTATTCTACAGGAAATTACGAGGCTTTTATTTCGGGAAGCAACCTGGTTTATCTCGAGATTTTCGATGATCGCTTGCCCTATACGGGAAAAATCAGAATTGTATGGCCCATTGAATACGATGAATATGCATTGCTAACACATTCATTTGTTGCTATGAACGGACTGGATTTACAGGTACCCATTTATAGTCGTTGTACACGCGTCAATACAATTGAAGGAGGCGTAGTGTTTTCGCAAGATGGTACTGAATTGTCAACGAGAATCCGCGCGCGGTCATATGACTTGGAGCTGGAATTAAATAGTATTGAATTAAACAACGCATTTATTCCGTTAGCCGCGGGAGAAGGAGTCATGAGTCAAATAAACACTGGAAATCAGATTTATTTCAATGA
>JAIVHP010000134.1 GCA_020201045.1 Flavobacteriales bacterium | reverse complement strand
GGGTAGTCATGGTCGTTGCTGCTCAATGTTTTGTATTCTGGCAGTCTTAGGTAGTTTTATCATAAAGGTAGAGCCTTTTCCCAATTCAGAGCTTACGTTTATATCGCCGCTATGCGTTTTCACGATATTATAGGATATACTAAGCCCTAAACCCGTTCCCTTTCCAACGTCTTTTGTGGTGTAAAAGGGTTCAAAAATTTTGTTAAGCGTCGCAGGTTTCATCCCTGTGCCATTATCTGTGATTTCAAAATAAACGAATTCATCGTCAGTTTTGGATGAAATTCGAATTAACTTTTCATCTTTTTCTGAACCCTCTACCGCATCAATAGCATTTCCAATGATATTCATAAATACCTGATTGATTTTTCCGCCCAGACATTCCACAGGGGGCGTATCGGCCAGGTCTAATTCTATCTTTACATCCTGAGTTATCTTGCTTTGAAGAATATTTAGCGTAGAATGCAGCCCTTCGTTCAAATCGAATTCCTTTACACTCTCTTCGTCGAGCCGGCTGAATACTTTTAAGCTTTTCACAATTTCGGCTGTGCGGTTGGCCCCTTCCTGGATGCCGTTTAATAGTTCTACAATTTCGTTCTTCAGGTAGTCCAGGTCTATTTCCGATTTAAATGACTCCACATCTGCAATTCCATTTTCAAATTCTTCAGCCGATTTTATCGACTCGTATTTTTCGATCAATTTCACCAAATCTTCAAAGTCGTACCTAAGGGGCTTTATATTGGCACTTACAAAATTGATAGGGTTGTTTATTTCGTGTGCGACCCCCGCAGTAAGCTGACCGAGCGAAGCCATTTTTTCTGCATTTACGAGCTGACTTTGGGCATTCTTCAGCTCGTCTAAAGTATTGGTCAAATTGTCGTTCGACTTTTCAAGGGCTTCGGTGCGTTTTTTTACCCGCGATTCCAAAATGACGTTTTGCTCTTTTACGATGCGCTCATTTTCGCGCGAAGCGTGAAGAGCCTGAGCCTGAGATGCAGCTTTTTCACGTTTTAAGATATTGATCCGATCGGCGAGAGCCAGTGAGAGCAAAACCGCTTCTACCGCGCTACCGCCCTGGAGTAGATAGTTTGTAAATGGTGTGGATGGAATTAATCCGGCGTCCTTCAGGGCGTACACGATTATTCCCACCAACAAAGCCGACCAGGCCAAAAGGAAATACTTCGCTGCAGAATATCCTTTTCGATACACGATAATACTCGTGCTAAATATGTAAAACGCAACCAGTGTTATACCGATTTGCGAGGCGATGTGAACAAATTTTCCAACCGAGAATAGCGAAGCAATCCCAACAGCAGTAAACAAACCTATGAGCAGGTAAGATACCTTGTTGAGCGTTGGGGCATAGAATCTGGTTTTGAGAAACTGGATAAGGAATACCATGGATGAAATGCTCACCATCGTGGTAAACACATAAATACTGCGGCTTGCCAGATAATGCGAGTTTGGCCAGAAATATTTATGGGTATACCCTTCAAGTGCGGCCTGTGTAATACCTACAATTAAAATATAGATTACGTAGAGCAGGTAGCTCTTGTCTTTTACCGAAAAGTAAATAAACAGATTGTACAGCGCCATGACGAGAATAAGTCCGAAATAGGCGCCAAATAAAATATCTGCTTTAGACATCATATCGCGACTCATCGCGGGAGTGCTGATGTAGATGGGCAAAATAACCTGCTCTCTGGTCACCACCCGGGTCATTATCGTCATAGACTCCCCGGGCTCCAATTCAAAGGGAACAATGAAGTAGCGTTCTTTGAATGGGCGGCTTTCGTACGGGTAAGCTTCACCGAAGAAAAGGGAGTCTCTAACCGTTTGGTTCTTATCCAAAAAGTAGAGCGCCACACTATCGAGTACGGGCTGATTGATTTGATAAATAAAGTCTTTCCTACCGGAGTTGTTGCGCACTTCGGTCTTCAGCCATAGCGCCCCGTCTATAAACCCCAAATTAGGCCTTCGGCGGGGTGCTTCTGTAAACGATTTGCCAAGTGCGTCGCGGAATGAAATGGAGCCCGAATGGTCTTGGTAAACCCCAATTTCGTTTCCGAGAACCAGCGATTCAAAGCCGTCTTCTATTACCACTTTTTCCTGTGCGATAAGTGATGTGAAGGCAAGCACACTAAGCGCAATAAGAACGAGTCGGGGAGCATTCATACTTCGTATTTAATTTTACCGACGTTGCTAATCACCAAATCGTGTGAATACACAATATTATCGCCTGTGGGTATTTCTACCGTTTTTTCGAGAAAAGGGTTCTCTCTAAGCTCGAGAATTTGATCTCTAAAAATGTTAAAAGTGTGCTCGAGTGTTAAGGGGTTCATAGAGAGTACCCTTGCGATGTAGTTGGAATTGGGGTATACAAACTCGCCGTTGTTTCCGAGTTCGGTTTCAATCTGAAAACCCATCCGCCGCGCAATTTTGAGTGTGTACGAAGCAACAATAGTAAAAATAGACGTTATGGGAAGCTGATTGCACAAAGCCATTCCCGCCACGACTAAATTCAGGGTTATACCGGCATTGGGAGCCAGCGCCCTGCTGTTCCAAAGGCCGCACAGTTCAGATGTACCGCCGTTTAATGCATAGTGCTCTACCATTTCGTGCACTTTTGGATCGAAATGCGAAACGGCATCTTCTACCGGAAGGGGAACCCGCCCATCTGCAATCTGAATCCGGATACCACCGAGAATGTCGTCGGTATGACTGTCTAGCGCCATTACCACATACACGTTCGGATTATCTGCCCACGAAACATTGTTGGTCGAAATATTGGCCAAATTAAACCCTTCGAGCACCTTTTGGTGCCCTTCAGCATATTTGTAGCAGCTTTCTTTTTCATCAACTGCCCTGAACGCCCTAAGGTGGATCATATTTCCGATTGAAAGTGCTTACCGAGCTCTCTTCTAAAGGATTTTTTTACGGCCTTTTGTTTGTAAAACAGCCTGAAAATAAAGATAGGTTTCTTCGATGTAAGAGGGTTCAATAACGCATTCAGTCGGTTTTGAGCGATTTCCAATTCGGCGGCTTGCTCTTTATTCAGTCCGCTTTGTTCGCCCAGGCGCTGTAATATCAGCGTAAGTGGCGACTGGGGTTGGAATGCAATGCCTTTGGCGTTTGCACCAATCCAAACCCGCTCCATATCGCGGCCGGCGTTTAAAAATTCTGCTTTGCCGAAATTCTCGCGGGTAATGATTCCCAAAGCTGATGCGTGCGAAGTACTCTTTCGCGAAAGCTTCTCGAATGCCGTTCCACCGCCCCAGTTTTTCAGCTTCTCGATTACCTCGGGATGCCTGGCGAGCTTAAACCCGGCGAGCTCGTCTACCTTGAGCGCACAGGTTTCAATGTCTATTCCGTCGCGGGTTGATTCGGCTTCCTCGGCAGTCCATCGCATTTCTTCTACAAAGTTTTTGTGACCGATGGGGTGCAGAATCCTAAACCTTTCGGCGAAGGCAATCAACTCTCCCAATTCCCTTTTCGGAGCATCGTCTTTAATTAATAGCAATTCCGATCCGTTCTGCGTGGCTATAGCGCGAAGAAAGTCGCAGTGCTCGTCCAGGAGTGGAGCGGAATGCTCTATGTTTCTATTGGTCTCCCGTTCGAATAAATGCTCTCCGAGCAATTTGTCGTTTGGGCTAATTTCATATCCACTTTTAAAGTTCACTTTGGCAATTACCCGCGCGTCGCTCTGATTTGGGAAGGTGTTTATTTCTGGTTCAAACCCCTTGATCTTGGCGGCTAGAGCGGCATTTTCAATTGGTGCACCCAGTGCCAGATACGAAGCGATAAAGTTTTCGTCCAGAAAGCTGCTGCTCAAATCCGTGTCGTGATAGAGTTGCATCACCCCGCTATTATG
>JAIVHP010000375.1 GCA_020201045.1 Flavobacteriales bacterium | reverse complement strand
GATCGTCTTTGAGCGCGATTACTTTGGCGAGCTTCCCATTGTAAAAGCGGTTTCCATTGGTGTCGTTTTTTATAAACATAATTTGCGCCCCTTCCTTCAACTCCAATTTTTCGGGTAGGGGGTAGATGTTCTCGGGAAAATCGCCCGATATATTTGCTGTATAGGTGTGCGTTTTGGCTTCAAGCGCGGCCAGTGACTCCCGGTTTATCGCATTTGCCTGATTGTTGTGCGTGGTAAGCGTTACCGTATTTTCGGGGTATTCTTTGGCATCGACGTATCGCTTGTTGAGCGCGTCGATATCGGCCTGCGTGCACATGTTGTTTCGCAGGTTGTTTAAGATGGTAATAAATGTATCGTCGCTTTGCCTAAAAACTTTATCGAGCTCGATATATACAAAGCCACCTTTTTTCAGCGCCAGCGATGAGAAGAAGTGGGGGGTAGGGTAGTACTTCGAAAGCACAGTCCACTCGTAGTCTTTCACGATAGGCGGCAATTGAAAAAGGTCTCCAATCAGCAGGAGCTGCACACCGCCAAAAGGCACATTCATCTGGCGCCTGGCCGAACGCAGGCGCTGGTCTACTGCGTCGAGAACATCAGCGCGGAGCATACTCACTTCGTCGATGATCAGAAGCTCAATTTCGCGGAGCACCTGCTTTCGAATGGAGTTCAGGGGCTGCCGGGTAACCAGAAATTTGGTGTCGTAAAATCGGCCGGGACTGTCGGGTGGGATGGAAGCGCCCGGGACAAAAGTACCCAGGGGCAGCAAAAACTGAGAGTGAATGGTGACCCCGCCGGCGTTTAGTGCGGCAATACCGGTTGGGGCTACAATAAGATGAGACTTATGGGTAGAAGCGGCAAGGGTTTGCAAGAAGGTCGTTTTTCCCGTTCCCGCCTTTCCCGTAAGGAAAATATGGCGAGAAGTGGAGTTCGCAAAGTGCGCGGCCTTGAGCGCCAGGTCTTCAGATGTGTCGGTTAGGTTTGGCATGGCTTACCGAAGGTAAAAAAAGTAGAGCCAAATCGGGCACAGTTCTTGTATTTTTTGCACAAAAACGACCCGATGAAAACTTTATTCCCGCTCTTTATTAGTAGTTTACTTCTCATTTCCTGCAATTCCTATCAATATGTAAGTTTGAAAAGTGAAGCGCCCAAAACCGAAAAATCAAGTCATTATTATTACGAAACAGACGACCTGTACATCGATTTTTCCTTTTCGGGAAGTCAGTTTCCAATCGATATTTACATCGAAAATATGGGAGACGAAGATTTGTACATCGATTTATCGCGGTCGCTCTTTCTCGAAGATCGCGCCGTAATAAGCAGCTTTATCACCAGCCCTTACACCAACCACAGCTCTTCCATTGATTTATACGGCGATGGGGTAGTGGATATGGAAATTCCCGCAAATCCCGAATACCTTTTTATCCCACCTGGCGTCCACGCCAAGATGGTTTACCGGGTTTACAACTGGACCGCCGACAAATATTACAAGCAAGTTGGGGAATTCAATTCACGTCCGGGGAAGGACGGATACTCAAGGGCAGAGCGCGTTTATACGTTTAACGAAGGCGAAGGCCCAAAGTACGAAGTGCAAATCAGGCTGGCCGACAACAAAGAAATGGAAGACGAGTTGGTAGTGAGGTTTCCATTTACTCCAGACAAAGTAATCACCACATCGCAGCCCCCTTCGAATTTTGCCGGCTTTGGCGCCGATGCATTTCACCAGTCGCTGAAAAACACTACGGGCTCTACGGTATTTTCGCTCTTATTGCTTCTGGGAATGACTGTTCTGGTTGCAGGTGCCGAACCCGAAACAAATTAAGTTGGTAGGTTGTCAATTTTCTTGGAAAAGCCCGTCAAAGGATTAATTTTGCGGATATGTCATGTTTTGGCATTTTGTTTGTTTAAGATGATTCATAAACCAAAAATGAAATGAAACGAATTTTAAGTATAGTTTTTATAGCGACAGCAGTAACCGCCATGGGGCAAAATGCCAAAGTGGTTTCTGCCTACAATGCCAAGGAAAGTGGCGAATACAAAGAAGCGCGTGAGTATATCGACGAAGCGATTACCCACGAAAAAACCATGGGTAAGGAAAAAACCTGGAGGTACCGCGGGCAGATTTACCAACTTATCGCCATGAGCGACGACGATTTTGGAGTTTCCAAAGCCGAAGCTGTTGAGACGGCTATTCAGTCTTTCTTAAAGGCTCAAGAGCTCGATGAGAAAGAGCGCTACCTCGATCAGACGAAACTCGGCCTTGCACAGAGCCAAAATTTGGCGTTGAATCTCGGGATAGAAGCGTATAACGAAAAGAACTACGAAGACTCCAGAGACCTGTTTTTGACGGCTGCCAAAGCTGCTGAAAAAGCGGGAGTGACCGATACGCTTGCCATTTACAACGCAGGGCTTTCGGCCGAGCAGGCTGGCGACAACGAAACGGCGCTGGAGCAGTACAAAAAAGCTTCCGAAACCGGTTATCAGGGAGCGTTGATGTACGTCTACATGGCAAACATTCACCAAAAACAGGGAAATGATGAAGAATACCTGAAGGCGATAAAAGAAGGGCGAAAGGCCTATCCCGAAAATTCGGACTTGATTGTTTACGAGTTGAACTGGTATCTTCAAAACGAAAAGTTTGAAGAAGCCCGCGAGAATCTTCAGTTGGCCATTAAAAACGAGCCCGACAACGAGCAGTTATACTTTTCGCTCGGCGTAGTTTACGACAACCTGGGAGAGACCGATAAAGCGGCGGACGCATACAAAGACGCCATTGAAATTAAGGAAGATTATTTCGATGCCATCTACAACCTTGGGGCGATGTACTTTAATCAGGGCGTAGAGATGAATAACGCGGCAAACGACATCGAAGACAACGCGAAATACAAAGCTGCGCGCGATGAAGCCAAGCAGGTTTTCTTAAAATCGCGTCCTTTTCTCGAAAAAGCCCACGAGCTCGACCCCAAAGACACCGGAGCCATCGCATCACTTTCTCAGCTTTACGCCATGATTGGCGAGAATGAGAAATACGAAGAGATGAAAAAGAAACTGGAAGCTGCAAAGCAATAATATCCATCTTTATATCCACTAAATCTAAACCCGGAGTGCATG
The DNA here is from genome assembly GCA_020201045.1 of Flavobacteriales bacterium. Taxonomy (GTDB): domain Bacteria; phylum Bacteroidota; class Bacteroidia; order Flavobacteriales_D; family Cryomorphaceae; genus JAIVHP01. The sequence continues at coordinate 767 of JAIVHP010000375.1, read as the reverse complement.
CTCCGGGTTTATTTTTGGAATATTGTCACATATGAAAATCTCAAAGTTTGTAAGTATTGTCTTTCTGGCTTTTATGGGGTGTAGCAGTGGCGGAGAGCAAGATCAAGACCGCGGTGAAAAAGGTTTAAAAGAACTCAATCGCGCCATTGAAGCCATTGAAGACCGCCGCGACGCGGAATTGCGGATTGTAGAAGAACAAGCCGAAATGCGCGACGTGCTACGCGAGAATGTTTCCAAAGCCAAATCAGATGGTATGCGCGAGAAAATTGAGCGCGACCTGCGGATGAAGGAAATCAGCATCGAACGCGCCGAGCGCAATCTGGCCAATCAGGATAGTTTGTTGTTTCAATTGCGGTTAAAGCGGGATAGTTTAAATGCTGCCGGAGATTCTTGACGTTTTCCCGGAGCGAACATCGGGGAGTGGGTTTTTGAGCGCATAGCGAGTTTAACTTTATGGATTGTAGGATATAACTTTCTCGAGAAGGGTCAAGATTCTATTTAACATAATATAAATTATGAGACATTTATAATTAGACTATACAGCGCTGTACGAATACTTATTCGTTAAACTTTAATACACCCGAATTTTCCATTTACATACTACTCTAATTAGAGTCTGTCAATAGAGTCAAGTGGCTGAGCCAGAAAGTTCGAGAGCAAGGCGCATGCACTTTTGGAAACCAAGGAGTTGACTTCTGTCAATGACTGTTTGCAAAAGAAGTGCAACGCAGCTATCGGACTTTATGGACAGACACTAATTAAGAAAG
>JAIVHP010000133.1 GCA_020201045.1 Flavobacteriales bacterium | reverse complement strand
GAGAAATGAGTGTGTTAATTTTCATCTTTAAGCGGATTAATCCGGGAAATTACTCTTTTACGAACTTACTGTGCATCCACTGCTCGTCCACCTTCACCCTTAAGAGATAAACACCCTGATTCAGTTGCGAAACGTCAAATCGTTTGGGGATATTCACTTCTCTTATCACCAATTGACCAGTGATGTTAAATACTTCCAGCTCAGAAATTCGCGCATCCGTATCTATTGAAACAAAGCTTTGCGCTGGATTGGGATATACGTTTACTGAATTTTTGTAGTCAGACTCAAAGAGACCGATGGATTGTCCCGTAACAACAACTTCGGCAGAATCGCTTACGCCGCTATCGTCATTGGCGGTAGCTGTAACCACTACCGTGCCGTCTCCTTCGGCTGTAAGCAGGCCATTATCGTCGATTGTCGCCACGCCATTCATTTCAGGCACAGACCAAGTAACTTCCGTATTGGCGGCAAAATCGGGTTGCACATCGGCTAGCATTTGAAGCGTTCCACCGAATTCTGTGATTTCCAAGTCTCCACCTTCTGCGCTCACTTCAATGGTTTCTACCACAAAATCGGTGTTAAATGGAGTACCGTCTATTTGGGTACCGGGTGAAAAAAGGATGGGCGTATTGTCGTTGTGCTGTTCAAATTCTCCCGTAATATCGGGGTTTCGGGTATACGATTCATTTGGATTGTTCGATAATGCATCCGAATCAAAAGTAAGTACGGTGTTATCGTCGGCATCCTGAATAACAATCACCTCGCCCGAGTTATTGAGGTTCATTCCCGCTTCAGCACCTTCGAGAGCCAAAACAATTGCTCCGCCAAAATCGCCGACCAACGGGCCGCCGCCGAAAACAACCAAAGCGCCGTTTGGTGGAACGATGGTTCCTTCGGGAATAGTGTAACGCAACTCTCCATTGTCGAGGTCATCCCAGATTTTGTAATTGCTCGCGTCGAAATTGGTCTCTCCAATATTCACGAATTCGATAAAAGAATCGTATTCCTGATCGTAGGTTCCATCGCCGTTGGCGTCGCCTTCAAGCTCGTTGTTTGAAGGGTCGTAAAGCACTTCGTTAATAATGAGTTGGGCACTTGCCGCACCCATCGATAAGCAAAAAATTGCAAGGGTAAATATTGATCTCATAATGTGTAATTTTTAGTTAGTAGTTTGGTGTGTATGCCCCAATAGGCCATTGCCAATTGAAACTACACCTACGAAGTAATTCGTATTTAACCTATATTTACCATACCAATTATGTATTTTTAAAAATACCAATATGGAAACCGTTTTAGAGAGAATTGCCAATTTATACAAGTCGAAGGGGAAAGCATCTAGCGGAAAGCTTAAATACGAGCGGCTGTACAAGGCGATAAAGAGCGGAATTATTGGAAACCAGATTCCGCCGGGTCTTAACCTGCCGCCAACCCGGGTTTTGGGTGAAGCCCTCCAACTTTCGCGCACCACCGTAAACCGCGCCTACGAGCTGCTGCGGCTCGAGGGCTATATTGAATCTCATGTGGGATCGGGGCATCAGGTAAAAGCGCTGAGCGCGGCGAGTACTGGCTATTCTGAACTTACAGGCCGAACGTCCTATCCGGCCCTATCTGAGCTGGGAAGCTCTTTTCTCAAAAACATTTCGCTGATAAACAGCACCGATGATAATAGCATTGCCTTCAGGCCGGGCCTTCCACCTTTGGATATTTTTCCGGTAAACCGATGGAAAAACCTATCGAATCTCTACTGGCGCTACATCAAAACATCTGCACTCACCTACTCTCCTTCGGCCGGATTGCTACAACTCAAGAAAAACATCTCTGCATATTTGAACTTAAGCCGGAACATTCAGTGCGATCCCAGACAGATCATCATCGTTTCGGGATCGCTCCAATCGCTTTATCTCGTGGGTAGCGCCCTGCTCAACCCCGGCGATAAGGTGGTAATGGAGAATCCGACTTTCCCCAACGTCTATTCCATCTTTAAAGGCTTGCGGGCAAATATTAAATCACTACCCATTGATGCATCTGGTATGGACATCGCACAGCTACAGCCGAAAAGTCAACATACCACAAAGCTCATTCACACCACACCTTCTTGCCATTATCCCAGCGGGACGCGGATGACAGAAACACGGAGAAGAGAAATTTTGAAGATGGCCGGCGAACTGAATGCATTTGTTATTGAAAACGATTACGAGCACGAGGTGCACAATTACAAAGCACATATACCATCTATATTTAGTTTAGATAAAGAGCAACGCACCATTTACCTCAGCACCTTCAACCGGCTTATGCACCCTTCCATCAGAATTGGTTACATGGTTTTACCCCCTTACCTCGTAGATGCTGTTGAAGCGCTCCTCAAGCATTCTCACCGATTTGTACCGCCGGCCACCCAGGTAGTTCTCAATGAGTTTATCGAAAAGAAATACCTGTACAACCACGTGCAGAATATCGTGAAAGCCTCAGAAGAGCGGAAAGTAGTTTTTGAAAATGCCTTTCGGGAAGCTTTTAAAGATCGGATGATCCTACAACCAGGAGAAGCCAGGAGTTTGCATATTGTTGCCAAAATTGAAAATGGTAAAAAAGATAGGGAATTTGTGAAAGCCCTGGCCGATGGACATATTGTAGCCCACGCATACAGCAAATGCTTTACAACCCCCGAAAAAAAACAGGGGCTAATTTTGGGATACACTTCTGTTCGTCCATCAAAAATTCCCCAGAAGGTAGAGCAGATGGCAACAATCTTAAAGCGAGGTAAATTTGTTTAGCGAATTGGTATCTAATTATTTTAATTATTGGTTTGGTATACTACGGGGTACTTTGAAATATTTTTACGCTCAAGAATCAGATTTATGGGTATTGAAAAAATGAGTGCCGCTTTCATTTTTTTATTCGCACTGCTACTAGCAGGATGTGATAAAAATGAATTCGATCCCGATGCTTCGCCGAATGCCTTAGAAGGTGCCGGCGTATACAATTTTTCCGACTACTCGCCATTAAACGATAAGTCGCTTGATGTTTACTACTATATTCCAACTACGGCCACACAGAATTCGAAAATTCTCATCTCCTTGCACGGGAACGGCAGGAATGCGCAAGAGCTTCGCTCTGCTCTTGAAGACAAGGCCGATCTCCTGAACTTTATTGTAGTCGCACCCGAATTTTCTCAAACCGATTTTCCCGGTGGCGATGCCTACAACCTCGGAAATATATTTGAAGATGGTGACAATCCGGAGCCTTCAGAACTCAATCCCGAAGAAGCGTGGTCGCTTTCGATTATAGAACCCCTTTTTCAGGATTTTCTGGAAAGGTCTGAAAACCAAAATACCACTTACGATATTTTTGGTCACTCGGCAGGAGGGCAATTCGTGCATCGATTTTTGATTTATAAAGAAGACGTTTCTGTTAATCGGCTGGTTTGCGCCGCATCGGGCTGGTACACTGTGCCAGATAATAACATTGAGTTTCCATACGGATTGGCCAATAGCCCCGCCGCGGGAACAAGCCCTGAACGCTATTTCGGTTCTTCTCTTACGATGCTGATAGGCGAAAACGACACCGATCCCAATTCGTTTAATTTAAGGCATAATGAAGAAACCGACGCTCAGGGACTGAACCGACTGGAGCGGGCGCAACATTTTTACGATACATCTCAGGAAATAGCACTTCAAGGCGGTTTCGACTCAGATTTACTCTACTAATTTATGCACATTCATTCACTTCTGCACAAAAGGAATATCGGCCGTGTACTTGGCCCTTTGGCTTTTTTGTTGACCCTATTGATAGAACCTCCCGAAGGGTTGAATGTAGAAGGGCGGGCTGTTCTTGCCGTAACGCTTTGGGTGGCTATTTGGTGGGTTACCGAAGCCATTCCCATCGAGGCCACTGCCCTCCTGCCCGTGGTTTTATTTCCGCTTACCGGCGGGCTATCACTCACCGACACCTTAACTGGCTACAGCCACCCTTATATTTTTCTATTTATCGGCGGGTTTATACTCGCTATTGCCATGGAAAAGTGGAACGTGCATCGGCGGATAGCCCTGCACATACTCAGCCTTGCGGGAAGCTCACTGCCCATGATCATTCTGGGATTTATGGTGGGCACGGCCTTTCTGTCTATGTGGATTTCGAATACAGCAACTGCAGCTATGATGCTGCCTATTGGGATGGCGCTAATTTCGCAAACCAAAGGCTCGCTGAATACCCCTTTCGGGAAACCCCTGATGCTAGCCATTGCCTACAGCGCTTCAATAGGTGGTACGGCAACGCTTATCGGAACACCACCAAACCTAATTCTGGCCAGTGTGATTGAAAAAAACTACGGTGTGGAGATATCCTTTTTTCAGTGGTTTTCTATCGGATTGCCTTTTTCGATACTGATGCTCACCATCGCGTGGCTATATTTAACCCGCGTGGTGTACAAGCTTAAAGGCCAAAAACACTGCGATGGAAAAGAGGAGATACGCCGGCAACTCGCCGAATTGGGACCCATCAAGGTGGAAGAAAAAAGGGTGCTCGCGATATTCGGGTTAACCGGACTGGCGTGGATGCTTCGTTCGTACGTTCTCCAACCTATCCTGCCCGCGATAAACGACACCATTATCGCCATCACCGCGGCGCTGGTACTTTTTGTAATCCCGGCTTCCGCCAAAAACACCGCTTTGATCAAATGGGACGATGCCGTTAAAATTCCCTGGGGAATTCTCATTCTATTTGGCGGGGGAATTGCGCTGGCCGGGGGTTTTGAATCCAGTGGTCTATCGGCCTGGCTCGGTTCGCAGCTCACTTCGGCGGCGGTTCTTCCCCTACTCGCCTTGATACTGGTAACCATTGCGGCGATTAATTTTCTCACCGAGATCACTTCTAACCTCGCTACCACCGCACTTTTACTGCCCGTTTTGGGCTCGCTGGCCATTGTAGCCGATGTTCACCCATTTTTGCTGATGGCGGGAGCCGCACTCGCGGCTTCATGCGCATTTATGCTACCGGTGGCCACACCGCCAAACGCCATTGTTTTTGGTTCGCGCGAAATTACCATTCCCGATATGGTGCGCGCCGGGTTTGGACTGAATGTTATTTCGATACTCATCCTTGCCCTACTGACATTTTATGTTTTTCCAACCATCTGGGGAATGGATATCAGTCCTTTTCCCAGAGAACTTCTGAGCAAATAGGAGCTGTTCTAATCAGCTTGCAAGAGAATGGAAGCAATACAATTGAATGATTGGAAAATTATTTTGTCTCCCGACTTGCTTTTTAAAAATATACCCCCTTTTTTTGGCACATGTTAATTACAAAAAATAGCTGGTGGTGGTGCTCTACGAAAAATCGTGTGGACGCATCCGTTATATTTTGCAATTAGGTAATAAATAGAAATAGCTAAATCAAAAATAACAAGGCGCGCTGCACGAGCAGCGCGCCTTTTTTTATGCACAAAAATCAAATCATTATGAAAGCGTTAGATCACAAAATTCTATTGGAAGAGTCGGAAATGCCCCGCGCATGGTACAACATTATGGCCGATATGCCCAACAAGCCAATGCCGCCTTTAAACCCCGGCACCAAAGAGCCCCTCGGTCCCGAAGACCTGGCTCCACTTTTTCCGATGGAACTCATTAAGCAGGAAATGAGCGCAGAGCGGTATATCGATATCCCCGACGAGGTTCTCGATATTTATAAACTTTACCGCCCAAGCCCTTTATTTCGAGCACATCACCTGGAAAAGGCGCTCGATACACCGGCCAAAATCTATTACAAATACGAAGGGGGAAGTCCATCGGGATCGCACAAACCAAATACGGCCATCGCGCAAGCGTACTACAATAAAATGGAAGGTGTAAAAAAGATCACCACCGAAACGGGAGCCGGGCAATGGGGAAGCGCCTTGAGCTTTGCCTGCCAAAAGTTTGGGATAGAGCTCGACGTGTATATGGTAAAACTATCATATAACTTAATCGCTAACTGATTTACGCAGAGAACTCTGAGAAAATGGACAACCAAAGCTCAAATTATGAGTTCACAGAGGATCGCGAGCGATCAGTGAGAAACCTGACGACATTTCTCTTTGCAGGTTCTCAC
>JAIVHP010000132.1 GCA_020201045.1 Flavobacteriales bacterium | reverse complement strand
AATCGGGGATGGCTTTTGTACAAAATTACCTGGGACTACCCATTGCCCTCATCATTGTTTCCGCTGTGTTTATTCCCATTTACTACAAGCTCAAGGTTTACACAGCTTATGAGTATTTAGAAAGCCGATTCGACTTAAAGAGCAGACTCCTCGCGGCTTTTCTATTTTTAGTTCAACGGGGGTTGGCTGCGGGAATCACCATTTATGCCCCAGCCATTGTGCTTTCATCGGTATTAAACTGGGATCTCACCATGACCATCCTACTCGTAGGTGTATTGGTCATAATCTACACGGTTTCGGGTGGGAGTAAAGCGGTGAGCCTTACCCAAAAATGGCAGATGGGGATTATTTTAATTGGAATGGGGATTGCTTTTGCAACCATTATCGGGAATTTACCCGAAGGAGTTGGAGTGATAAACAGCCTTGAAATGGCCGGTAGCCTGGGAAAAACAGAGGCAATTAATTTCAATTTTGACATTAAAGAACGATACACTTTCTGGTCTGGCATTACCGGTGGATTGTTTTTGGCTTTGGCTTATTTTGGTACAGATCAGTCACAGGTACAGCGCTATCTCGGCGGAAAATCTCCAAAAGAAAGCAGGCTTGGCCTGATGTTTAATGCCGTGTTAAAAATCCCCATGCAGTTTTTTATCCTGCTTACCGGGGTAATGGTTTTTGTATTCTTCATGTTTCAGGATCACGATGTACTTTTTGATTCCACTTCGCTTCAACAGCTCGAAGAAACCCAAAGTACGGAGCAACTCGAGCGTTTGAGAACAGCGCACCGCGAAAATCACAAAGTAAAGGAAGCCGCAGCCCTCGATTTTGTAGATGCAGAATTGCAAGCCGATAAATCGCAGGCCAAAGCGCTTATGCAAAGCTCTTATGCGCGAGAAAAGGAAATACGCGACGAAGCAAAAGCTTTGGTGATTGAATCCTTTCCCGACAAAACCCAACGCGATTCTGATTACATATTTATATCGTACATTCTCAATTACATGCCAAAGGGGCTTATTGGTTTGCTTATAGCCGTAATTTTAAGCGCTGCCATGTCTAGCACTGCCGGCGAATTAAACGCATTGGGCTCCACAACTTCCGTAGATTTTTACAAGCGCGTAATCATGCCCGGTCAGAGCGAAACGCACTACTTACACGCGTCTAAATGGCTTACGGCATTTTGGGGAATTGTGGCTGTAAGTTTTGCGCTTGTTGCCGATCTATTGGAGAATTTGATTGAAGCTGTAAACATCCTGGGAAGTTTATTTTACGGCCCCGTTTTAGGCATCTTTATCGTGGCATTTTTCATTAAAGTCATAAAGGGGTCAACCGTCTTCTTTGCCGCAATTACTTCACAAGCATTTGTGCTGATTGGGTATTTCTACATACTCGACAGTATTTCTTATTTACTCTTCAATTTAATTGGCTGCGGCTTAGTGATTTTATTCTCATTTATGTTTCAGCCCTTTTTAAAAAACAGGTAATAAAAAAGGCGCTCCGAAATATTTCGGAACGCCTTTGATAAGTTGGGTTGAGTGAGAATTTATTTCAACTCTGAGATCAGTTTCTCATTTCTGCTAATGTAAGGCTGGTAATCTGCTTCGCGTGCGAGTTTCAACGATTTTTCGGCTGTTTGCATAGCCATCTTTTTCTCGTCTAATTCTTTATAGATTTTAGCAAGCGTGTGAAGATTCCAGAACTTCTCCTGCATTTTCACGGACTTCTCGCCCATTTCGCGGGCCTTTTTCAAATCGCCGGCATCGAGGTAGTAATTCGCTCCATCTGCGTAAAGCGCATATTCGCTCTCAAATTCTTTCTTTTTCGCTTCAAATTTCTCGGCTACTTTGGCATCGGTAAAAACTTTGAAAGGAACGGTAGCTTCCCGGTCGCCCCAGGAAAGCACCAAATCAGCTGCGTCTGTAGTAGCATTTTCGATGGTAAATCGAAGGCGCTCCACGTTAGAATCAGACTTTCCTAAAGGAACCTTAACACTCGCTACATCGAGCGAATTGTCGTAGTTTCCCGTACCACCCTGATTCCAATTAGAGTTGAAAACCACCTTAATACTCCTTTCATTCGGATAGGTAAATATCGCATAGGTGCCTGCGTCTACAACTGAACCACCAATTTTAACGCTATCGCTAAAAGTGATTTTTGTGGCCATATTCGCTCCGGTTCTCCATATTTCTCCGAAGGGAACTACTTCTCCCCACACATTTCTCTCCCGAACTCCGGGACTGCTATACTCTACTTCCACTTCTGTAAGCCCAACCATTTGGTATACTTTTGCTTTCGGGCTCGGAGCCGGAAAGTCTTGGGCATTTAGACTAAAACTGAGCACCAGGGCGCTTAAAAAAAGAATTCTTTTCATGTTCATTTGGTTTATTGATGTTGATTTTCCCTAAGCTGCTTTGAGCTTCGATATCTTTGATTTATTAAATTTCTTTTCGGCGTATTGGCGCGTTACATTAAACTCTACCATTTCGGCTTTAGAAGGGAGCTCAAACATCAAATCGGTCAGTACGGCTTCGCAGATTGATCTAAGCCCTCTCGCTCCCAGCTTGTATTCCAGTGCTTTCTCCACAATAAAATCAAGGGCGCTTTTCTCAAAAGAGAGTTTCACCCCGTCCATTTCAAAGAGTTTGATGTATTGCTTGATGAGTGCATTTTTCGGCTCCGTAATTATTCGGCGCAACGTGTATTTGTCAAGTGGATTCAAATAACTCAATACGGGAAACCTTCCAATAAGCTCTGGAATTAGGCCAAAGGACTTTAAATCTACCGGTGAAACATATTGCAAGACATTGTCCGGGTCGAAACCGAAATCTTCCTGGGTTGAGCTGTAACCAATTGTAGTGGTTTTCACTCTGCGCTCTATGATTCTTTGAATTCCATCGAAAGCACCGCCACAAATAAAGAGGATGTTTCTGGTATTGATTTGAATCAGCTTCTGTTCGGGGTGTTTTCGCCCTCCCTGTGGTGGAACATTTACTTCAGACCCTTCCAAAAGCTTGAGAAGTGCTTGCTGAACACCTTCACCACTCACATCCCGGGTAATGCTCGCGTTATCGCTTTTGCGTGCAATTTTATCGATCTCATCGACAAAAACAATACCCCGCTCAGCGAGCCCAACATCGTAATTAGCCGCCTGAAGGAGGCGAGAAAGAATGCTTTCTACATCTTCACCAACGTATCCGGCTTCGGTGAGTATCGTAGCGTCGGCAATGCAAAAAGGAACATTGAGCATCTTGGCGATTGTTTTTGCCATCAGGGTTTTACCCGTTCCGGTTTCACCGACGAGTACAATATTTGATTTTTCAATCTCAATTTCTTCTTCTTCGCTATCTACCTTTTGGAGAAGCCTCTTGTAGTGGTTGTAAACCGCTACACTCAAAACGCGCTTGGCATCTTCCTGCCCAATAACATAGTTATCTATGTAGGCTTTAATTTCTTCGGGCTTCTGCAAAACCAGGCTCGATTCAAGTTTTTGATGCGCCTTTTGGGCTAGTTCTTCCTTGATTATGCTCTGCGCCTGCGAAATGCAATTATCGCAAATGTGGCCTGTAATGCCGGCGATAAGAACATTCACTTCACTTTTCCCACGTCCGCAAAACGAACATTTTACTTCCTTCTTATCTGAATTTGCAATCTGCTTTTCCTTTAAATACCTATTTGTGTTTTGGATTTCTCACCAAAACTTCGTCAATCATACCGTATTTCAAGGCTTCTTCGGCCGTCATCCAAAAATCGCGATCGCTTTCTTCCACTACTTTATCGTAATCCTGACCGCTGTGATCTGCAATGATTTCAAACAACTCTCTTTTGAGTTTGATAATCTCGCGGGCGGTGATCTCGATATCTGAAGCCTGCCCTTGAGCGCCGCCCAG
>JAIVHP010000016.1 GCA_020201045.1 Flavobacteriales bacterium | reverse complement strand
GCTCGGGGTTAAAGATTACCGATCGGGTATGACCCCCGACGAAAAACTGGCGTTTACATCCGCACTTTCTAAATCGGAGATTGTGGCAATGGTTGGCGATGGAATAAACGACGGTCCGGCTCTCTCTGGGGTGCAAGTTGGAATTTCGCTTGGTGGCGCGAGCTCACTGGCCATAGATTCGGCGCGCGTCGTGTTAATGAACCGCGATGTAATGCAGGCGCTGGTGAAATCTCAGCGTATCTCTTCACTGACGTACCGCACGATAAAACAAAATCTTTTTTGGGCCTTTTTCTACAACGTTATAGCCATACCCATCGCCGCAGTGGGTCTATTGAACCCCATGATTGCCGCACTGGCAATGGCCGGGTCTGATGTGGTGGTTATTGGGAATTCGCTTAGGTTGCGGTACCGCAACGTCTAACTAGAGTTTGTCAATACACTCAAGTGGCTGATCTAGAGAGTTCATTAGCAAGGCGCACGAAGAACCGACCCCGGAATTTCTCCGGGGGAGCTCACGAAAACCGCTGAAAGATTACAATACTTGAGTAATTAAATATCAAGGAGCCCCGATATGGATCGGGGTGCAGCGGTGGGTTTTTAAATCAAGTGCAACGCCGATAATGGACTCTATAGACAGACACTAACTAAATAAGTGCAGAAAAACCGTCTATTCCAACCACTCGTTCTGCAGTAAAACCTTCGCCGTATTTGGCGTGGATTAGCCTGCCGTACTCACGCCCGCGGGCTTCGAGCGCATGGATAAAGTCGGGACTCGAAATTGGCGTTACCGGGCCCTTATCGTCCTTGCCGGTGTAGAACTGAGTTTCGTATGCCCGAATCGCTTCCATTTTTACATTCCAAAATTCCGACACGTCGACAATAAAGTCGGGCTTGATGTACCTGTCCTGGATAAAATGGTAAACCGCATGGGGTCGCCAGTGAGATTGCACATCATCGCCCAGGCTCGTTTGAAGTGCTTTTAAACCGCTGAGAAAACAGGAATCGGAGACTAACCCGGAAGCCTTTCCGTGATCGGGATGGCGATCGGACACCGCATTGGCCAAAACTACATCGGGTTGGTACTTTCGGATGTAGGGAATAATTTCCATTTGAAAATCTCTGGTATTCGCGATAAAGCCATCGGGCAAACCCACATTATCTCGTGCGCTAAGTCCCAAAATATCGGCCGACCTGGCCGCTTCTTTTTTTCGGGTCTCCACCGTACCCCGCGTACCCATTTCGCCGCGGGTTAGGTCTAAAACTCCTACCTTCTTACCCTGGCTCACCGACTTTGCAATGGCGCCGCCCGCGCCGAGTTCCGCGTCGTCGGGGTGCGCCGCAATCACTAGAATATCCAATTTCATTGCGCTGTAAATTTTTTCAATTCGGTGTAAAACTTCCGGGTCGGGAAACCCATAACCGTGTAAAAGGAACCTTCTATTCGCTCGATTGCCGCATAACCAATCCACTCCTGAATGCCGTAGCTCCCCGCTTTATCGTAGGGCTTGTGCTCATCGATGTAATCGCTTATTTCATCCTCATCCAAGTCGCCAAAAAAGACTTTTGCACGGTCGTGGAAAATTACCTGATTCTTTTTCGAAGTAAGGCAAACCCCGGTAATTACTTCGTGGCTCCTACCGCTGAGTTCGTTGATCATAGAAATGGCTTCACCGCGGTTTTCGGGTTTATTAAAAATCTTGTCGCCGAGAACCACCACCGTATCCGATGTGATTAAAATATCCTTTTCGCCAAGCTCATCGGCGAATGCATCCGCTTTCTTTTTGGCCAGAAATTCGGGAATCTCCTCCCTGGAAAGAACCTGGGGGAATGACTCGTCCACGTTCTTGATCCGTATTTCGAAATCTAAACCCAACCCTTTGAGCAACTCGTGCCTTCTGGGCGATTTAGACGCCAGAATAAGATGGTAATTCTTCAGGCTATCCAAGAGCTTCGCCATAGTAAACATAAAAGTGAACCACGCTGTACAAAATACCAAATAGCATGGCGATTTTTAAATAATTGCCCGCCCGCATAAATTCCGGTCGCCTCACCGCGCGGTGGTTGTAAAACAAGCTCATCGCCAGCGGGAGGAGAATTGCGATAATCAAATAAACCAGTGAGTACGTATCGCTCACTACCATTTGCTGCAACACCAGCAGCGCTATCATCGCAATTACAATGAGCGAAGCCGTAATTTTCTTTGCATTTTTTATCCCGTAAACCAGCGGAATTGTTCGGGCTCCAATGCGCATATCTCCTTTCACATCGGCCATATCTTTTTGGATTTCGCGGATGAGATTGAGCAAAAAAGCAAAAAGTGCATACCCCAAAATGAAGTAAAACATGATTTTAAAGTACATCGCCGGATCTTCTCCGGGGCGCATTTCGGTAAAATACGCTGCCACTTCGGCGCCGTACTCCCTAATAAGCAGTGGGATTTCGTACAGCCCCACCAGAAGGGGCACCAATCCCGCGAGGAAGGCTATGATTACGTTACCCACAATTAAGTCGCGCTTAAACTGAACGCTGTAAAACCAAAGCGAGCCCGCCGCAAAGAAACTCACGATAGACAATTTCCAAATTCCAATTTTCCACGCCACAAATACGGCTATTGCCAGCCCGGCCAAATTAAATAATTGGTGAACCAACATCGCTACACGCCGCTTTACATGAACGCCTACAATAATGTTTTTGGGTTTGTTTACCCGGTCTGTTCGCTGGTCGAAGTAGTCGTTTATTACGTTTCCGGCGGCAGCTATTAACACCGTAGAGAGAACGAGCAGAAAAAAGTAAAAGGCGCTCAATTGAAGTTCGTAGCCGTTAACCTCTACCACGGGGCGCAGAACGTAATACCGCATAAGCCACATGGTGAGCGCGATTACCGCGAGGTTAAGCGGCCGCGTGAGGCGGATAAATTGTATAAAATTTTTCATGAGCTACCACTCAAGGGCATCTTTATCAAACCATTTCCCCTGAACTCTCAAAGTTTGCTCAATTATATCTCTTACACAACCTTCTCCCCCTTTCTTGTGGGAAACGTAGTTACTTATTTGCTTTATTTCCTGACTTGCATCGGCGGGACAAGCGGCTACTCCGCTCAATTTCATCACGTCGTAATCGGGGATATCATCGCCCATATAAAGAATTTCACTAAAATTCAGCGACTCTCTTTCGGCAAAGTCACGGTATACTTTTTCCTTGTTTTTTGATTCTAAAAAAATGTGTTGGATACCCAGCGACTGCAAGCCATCTCTAACCGCCATAGAATTTCCGCCGGTGATAATGGCAATTCGGTATTCCTTTTTAATCGCGTATTGAATGGCATAGCTGTCCTTTACAGAAAGCTGTCTCAGCAAGAGCCCGTCGGGCATAATGTGCACCATTCCATTGGTAAATACACCATCCACATCAAATATAAATGTGTTTACCGATGGCAGGAGCTCTTTATAGCTTTTAGTGGTGATTTCTGTCATAAATCTCCTGCGTAAGGATGTCGTAGATCGTTCGGTATGTATTGTCTTCCCCCAAAAGCTCGCGATGCGCCCTAATGGTTTCAACATCTCCCCGGGAAGCCGGTCCGGTTTGCGATTCGGAAGCGCGCTGCATAAGAACCTTGTTGGCCGTTTCCAAAATAAGCGGGTGTAAAATACTCCGGTCAATATCGGCCTTCTCCAGCAATTCTTCGGAGAATTCAAACATCAAATTCGCAAAATTATTGGCAAATACAGCGGCCAGGTGAAGGCTTTTGCGCTGTTCTGACGAAAGTATGTAAATTTTGTTCGAGAGCTTTTCGGCTACCGAACCGAGAAGGTTCACATCTTCGTCGTGTTCTGCTTCGATGCAAAAAGGCACATTGTCCCAGACAATGTTTTTATCGGCAGAGAAACTTTGCAGGGGGTAAAAAACGCCTCGTCGCAAACTTTCGGGAATAGCCGACATGGGCACCGCTCCGGATGTATGAGCCACAATGGCCTTGTTGCTTGAAGATAATTGAGCGGAGATCTCACCGATTGAATCGTCTGAAACGCAGAGTAAAATTAAATCGGCATTTATTCGCTTGCCGATATCCTGAATAACCGGAGCTTCAACCTTTCTAGCCAGTTTTGCCGTGTCATCGGCATCGCGGCCGTAAATACCGGTTATCTCAATTCCTTTTTCTTTAAATGCCGGCGCCAGGTGATTTGCCACCCGCCCCGGACCTACTATCGCAATACGCGTAATTCCATTCATGATTTACGTGGTCTTTTAGATATTTTTATGCGGTGCCTAATGGCCATTACAGTCCCTAAAAACATCACGATACAACCAATCCACAATATATTAATCATCGGGAATTGAATGGCCTGCATTACAATAAACTCTTTTCTATTCGAAATATGTTCCGAAACCAGGAAGGTGTGTTTTCCCGTTTTCGGGTCTATTTTGTCAAAGTTAATACGCAAACCCGTTTCATCCTGAATAACCGGGTCGGGAATAGGTAGTACCGAATCCCTCAGAATAAACAAAGGCTCGGCTTCGTAAACATTGCCATTGCCATCTTTAATGCCGAGCGAAGCGCGCACAGCCAAATCGTTTGAACCGATCATATACTTTTCACGTTCGTTATCTTCCACCACGGAAAGCGCGTTTAGCCTGAGTTTGGTGGATCCCACAAATGCCGTATCACCCACGCCGAGTTCAAGTTCAATGGGCGTTCTAAAACCCGTGTCATCTGAGTCGACTTCCAGTTCGGCCCACCTCACGTGCGTATAAATGTCCCGATTGATGTAGCGCTTGGTTGCGGGTTCGGCAACATTTCCAAACTCTGGATTGAGCTGGATTCTCGGATTCAACGAAAACAGCTTTTCGCCGGGTTTATAAGGCGACCACCGATCTACCGATTCGATATCTATCGTTCTCGGATCGTCCACCAAATCCCAGCGTTTTTGATCCATCACAAAGTCTTCACCCGGCGTGTGGTCTTCCAAAGAGCGAAACACCGCTCCGCGTGCTATAGCCAAATCGCCTTCTTTATAGGATTTAGAAACGGGCTCGAAGTACTCAATTTCGTAGTACACATTGAGGTCTTCTTTGTAGCGATCGCGGTAGCCGAGAAGCACCAAAGCGAAACCGATATGAGCCACACTGGCGCCGGCAAAATCCCATCGACCTTTCATGATGCGTATGCCGTAGTCTAAGTTGGCGACAACCGCGAAAATGGTTGTGAACAAAAGGATGGACAGCACAAATTCGTCGCCGGTATATTCCAGTTGCATCGCAGCGAGGACGGCAATGACCAGTGAGATACCAAAGGAAATGGAAATCTTCTTCAAAAACTTTGGAAGTTGAGTCTTACCGTATTTCAAAAACTGGGTAAACGCAATAAGCAGCGTAACAATAAACGCGAAAGGAACCTGCCATTTATTAAAAAAGCTGATGGTATCGCTGTGGGGAGCCAGTTTGCCTTCGGCGAGGGATTTTAAACCTTCGATATTGGTGACATTGTAAAGCGCCATTAAGGGCTCGGAGAAAGGTTCTGCCAGAAGGTTCCAAATGGGCTTTGATGTTTCGAGGGCAATTTGAGCTGCCGACAACAAGAGCACCAGCGAGCCGAGAAAAATCCAAAACTCCCGACTCCACAAAGGCTCTTCTCTTTTAGGTTTGGGAAAGAATTTTCGGTAAGCCACGATAGACATCACCACACACATACCAAGGAATGCAACAATGGCGGCCACTTCAATTTCAAAAGTCCAGCCAATGGCAATCAACCCGATGGAGCCAAGCCAAAACACGCGTTTGAGCTCCTTTCGCATCAACAGCATCGTTACAGAGAGCGCAGCCAGGGAGAGCAATATAAATAGGTGTTGCCGCATCAACCCGTTTGATGTGAAGGAATGGACAGACGTGTCGCCCAGCACACCAGAATGAACCAGGAAGGACGCATACATAACCAACACATAGGTAATAAGCGTGAGAAATGTGGCTGTAAATAGCGATCTGTTCTTTCGCTGATTTACCACCATAACATGTGCAGCCCCTACAATGGTTATCCAGGGAATTAAACTGGCGTTTTCAACCGGATCCCAGGCCCAGAAACCGCCAAAGCTCAGCGCTTCATAAGCCCATGCGCCACCCATTAAAATACCGATTCCAAGAACTGATACAGAAAAGTAAGCCCAGGGAATGGCCGGTCTAACCCACTCTTTCAGCTTACCACTCCAAAGCCCGGCAATGGCGAATGCAAAGGGTACAATGGTAGATGCATAGCCGAGAAATAAAGTAGGTGGATGAATGGTCATCCAGTAATTTTGAAGGAGTGGATTCAATCCGCGACCATCTTGAAAGGTGGGAATATCCTGTAGATAAGTTGAAACTGTTGTCCAGGGTAAGCCTATATTTTCGGGCAATTCCCTAATGAGGGTAAAAGGGCTATTTCCAATTTTGAAGTCGAGAATATACACCCCCAAAATCATCGACCCGAGAAGCACTTGCATGCCGGCCACCACCACCATGGTAAGATTTTCCCATTTTTTTGCGGTAAGCAGAAGAATGTTTCCCAAAACCACGTGCCAGAAACTCCAAAGGATAAAGCTTCCTTCCTGCCCTTCCCAAAAGCAGGAAAAAATATACCGCATGGGCATGTCTCGGTTGGCGTGTTTCCAAACGTAATCGTATTCAAAGTACTGATTAAACAGCATGTAAAACAGCGTGAGTGCCACCCCAATCAGTGCGATAGAATGCGTCCAAAAGGCCACTCTACCCATCTGCCGGAAGGCGGAACTGTTTTTTCTGTACGACAAATAGTAACTCACTGCAGCGAGCAATGCTGCACTTATAGAAATGATGGCGAGAAGGTTACCGAACTCGCCCCAAAAGGTGTGCTCACCTAAATATTCTGTCATCAACTGTTTCTTTTGGAAGCGGTTTTTTCAATTTGAAATTTGCCTTCTTCCTTGTATTTAGACGGACACTTCATCAGCATTTCGGAAGCGTGAAAGTCTTCGCCACTTGCCTTTCCAATTACCACAACACTCTCCGAGCGCTCAAAATCCTGAGGTTTGCTCTTATTCAAAAATACCCTGCGCTTATTTCCTTCGCCATCTATCATGGTAAATTGGGTGAGGTTGGGGTTTTCTGTAGGGTTGTAAATAATATCGGCTGTTTTGTCCAAAGTGCCGACCACGTGGTATTCCTTCCCTTCGTTTTTGAATGCCGTATCGAATTCGGCGTAAGAACTCGATTTAGATACCGAGCTAATAATAAATGCTACGGCTACCGCCATTCCGATGATAGCTATAATGTGTGTTTTCTTCATGTCTCTTCGTTTTTTCTATCCTTTTCCATCCTTTTCAGCTTCACATCCAACGAAATTAGATATACCGTAATCAGCACAAAAACCACACCTAAAACGGCAATAACTACATTTATTTTACCCGACTGGAACATGGTATTTTCCAGCCAATCTGTGTTGGTTTGAGCTTGTGCGCCAACGGCTAGAAAGCTCAGGAATAAGACAATTATTTTATTGAGATGTTTAGTAATCATCCTTCATTATTTGCTTAAATTTCATTTTCTCCATTCGGTTTTTAAGGTCGTAAATCCAGTACGCCATACCAAACCAGGCTATGATTGCCGGGTAAAGCACAACCCGCATATTATCGTCGAGATCGTATTGGTTAAAGGCGGGGTTTCCGCCGGCGCCGGGATGGAGTGAATCGGTTAGCCTTGGCAGTATCAGCACAAAGAGCACCATCATTACAAAGGCAAAGATATTGTAAACTGCCGCAAGTCGCCCAGCCTTTTCCGAGTCGTTTACCGAAGAGCGAAGCACAAAGTAGGCGAGGTAGATGAGCACAGCAATAGCGGCACCATTGAGCCGCGGATCGTTTACCCACCAGGCGCCCCAGGTAAAGCGCGCCCATACGCTTCCGGTTCCCAACCCGATTAATGCAAAAAGAAGCCCCACTTTGGCGGCATTTGCCGCGGATATATCGGAAAGTGGATTTCCCTTGTTGAGAAATATAACACTATGAACGAGAGAGACGACAAGGATAAAGATCATTGCAAACCAGCTCGGCACGTGATAGAAAACGTTTCGGATGGTTTCATTCAGGATGGGTTGATTGGGAAAATCAAATGCATCGGCAGCAGCCGAAACAGTTGAGATGCAATCGTCTCCTTCATCGGGATTGAGAGAGACTTCCAGGCCATTCTGAAGCAGTGCCGACGGCAGATACATGGTTCCTTCTCGTGGTGTGTTCACATACAAATCAAAGAAAGCATCGGCAATCTTTTCGGTTACGCTGAAGGTAACGCGGATATGGGTATCGTCTACAACCGTTTTCTCGTATGGGCAAAAGGTTGCGTCGCCATTCGTAATCCACACTTTTATTGCATCGGGATTGTCGGTAAAACGCGTGTTATACCCTTTGATGGTTAAGGAGGTAACCCCGTTGTTTATCCTGTCGGGTTCCACAGCGGGTATTCCCGGTGAAAGGGGGGTACCTAAACCAAAAATAATCGTTGCTAAAACAATGATAGCGGAAAGAATTTTCCACCAGTAATGCCACATAATTTCCCTGCGAATTATTCGCGCCAAAGGTACGGAAATAAAATGTACGAAAGTCCTAAAGAAAGCAAAGCCAAAGCCACCAATTGCAGCGCGTAGGTTCCGTTTGCAGACCAGGCTATTCCATCGATTGCGTTTTTAGAAAACCGAATCAGGATGAGTAATAAGGGTAAAATTACGGGGAGCCCAAGTATGGCCATCAGCCCCAGATTGTTATCTGATTGAGCCGCAAGAGCAGAGATTAAAGTAAGCACAAAAGCCAGCCCGATGCCACCGAGAAAAAGTGCTACTCCCAGAGCGAGCCAATCCGGATCTTCGAGAGGGGCTATGCCAATTACACCGGCGTAAATAAACATGCCTAGAAAAACCATCACCGTAAGGAGAAAGGCGTTGTAAAGCATCTTACCCAGTATTACCGCCTCGGGGCGGGCAAGGGTGTAGAGGTAAATACGTCGACCGGAATTTTCGAGCGAAAAGCTACGCGATGCAGCATTGAATGCCGCAAATAGAACGATAATCCAAAAAAGGGCATTCCAGGTTTGCACGTCTACCACCTGCTTGAAGCCGAGATAAGCTACGAATATGGAAGCTACAATATAGAGCAGAATGCTTCCCACGGCATGGGGTTGCCGCCACTCCATTCGCAAATCTCTCAGAAATATGGCCGTGATTTCTTTCCGCATTGAGCGCGCTAAGATAATTCAACCACTTCACCTTTCGATGGAATTTCGATGTGGTGAAATCCGCGTGAGTCCAGATAAGCTTTATACTTCTCCTGCACTTCGTACTTTCCGTGTACCAGAAAGATCTTTTTGATAAAATGCGGCTGCTGGCAACTCAGGTAGTCGGCCATCTCCTGGTAATCGCCATGAGCACTGTAGGAATCTATGACTTCTACCCTGGCCTTTACTTTATACTCGCGTCCGTAAACGTTTATTTTTGAAGCTCCATTTCGCAGTTGGCCACCAATGCTCCCCGGCTCGCAATAACCCACGATGAGAAGCGTGTTTCGCTCGTCTTCAATATTGTTTTTTACGTGATGCAGAATTCTACCCGCTTCTACCATTCCCGAAGCAGATATGATAATGCAGGGTTCCTTGAGGGTATTGATTAATTTGGAATATTTGGCTTCGCGCACGTAGTGCAAACTCGCAAAACCAAAGGGGTTGCTATCGCGCTCCATGTATTTCAAAATCTCCTTATTGTAGTGATCGGGATAAGATTTTATGATTTCGGTGGCATTGGTACTGAGCGGGCTATCTACAAAAACCTTGATTGGCGGAAGCTTTTTACGGGTCTCGAGCTTGTCTAGCGCATAGACAATTTCCTGTGTGCGCCCCAGACTAAAAGCCGGTATAATAAGCTTGCCTTTGTTTTCTACACAGGTTTCGAGTACGATTTTTAAAAGCTGCTCTTCCACCGATTCTAACTTGTCGTGAAGCCTGTCGCCATAGGTACTCTCCGTAATAATAACCTCAGCCTGCGGGAAAGGCTTCGATCCCTTTATAATTTGGTGCTTCGCACGGCCAATGTCGCCCGTATATGCAATTTTATGCGTTTCTCTACCTTCTTTAACCCTGAGGTTTACGCATGCACTTCCAATAATATGCCCGACGTAGGTGAGCATAACGGCAACTCCTTCGTGCACTTCTTCCCACTTGTCGTAAGGCAGCGCATGAAACAATTTCATCGTCTCCACCACGTCGTCTATGCCGTAAAGCGGTTCGCCCGTTTCGGTATCTTCCTTGTTTTTTGACGAATACGAATAGTCGTTCATTTGGATATACGCCGAATCGGCAAGCATTATTTCGCAGAGCGACCGCGTTGGTTCCGTGCAGTAGATTGGCCCTTTAAATCCTTCTTTCACCAGTTTTGGTAACAAACCCGAATGATCGATGTGCGCATGTGAGAGGAAGACCATATCGATGGTCTCCGGGGCAAAATCAAATTCGCGATTTTGATTGCTGCCCCGGGTTTCCCGGCCCTGATAAAGACCGCAATCCAACAGGATGCGCAAGCCTTCGTCGGTTTCCAACACATATTTCGAGCCGGTTACCGTGCGCGCAGCTCCTGCAAAAGTGATTTTCAAGGTGAGAAGGTTTTCGCTAAAGATAAAGAATGCGAACTTTGGGGAAAAGAATTTTATGAAAACCATACACTCCAACGCCGCACCCGAGCCAATTGGCCCATACAGCCAGGGGATCAAATTTGGAGAAACAATTTTTCTGAGCGGGCAGGTAGCCATTGATCCGGAAACCGGAAAAATGGATAATGAAAGCCTGGAGTCCGAAACCCAACGGGTGATGAAAAACATTGGGGCGCTCCTGAAGAGTCAGGAACTCGACTTTTCAAATGTCATTAAGTGTTCCATCTTTTTAATGGACATGAGTCAGTTCGGTGTGGTAAACGAAATTTACGGCTCATACTTTTCACCGCCTTACCCTGCGCGCGAAACTGTGCAGGTAAGCAAACTGCCAGCCGGGGCAAGGGTAGAGATTTCGGTTATTGCCGGAATGTCTTAGCGCAGATGCTTTAAGTTAAGGCCGTAAAGAATAATAAATACAACACTTACAAAAGCGGCAAAGCCAAAGATAATTCCCGTTAAGAGATTTACCCCCAGGATGGTAAGGGGTACAATTATCCCGATGATTTTCGCGAATACATAAGCGTAATAACCTGTTTTTTTCAGTTTGAACATCAGTATTGCTCCGATAACAGACAAAGCAGCGGCAAGCATATCAATCAAGCCGAGAACCATGGCGTTTTCCATTCCGGCCACTATGGTTTCTGAAGCGGCGTTCATCATGGTTTCAATCACTTCGCGAGATTGCGAGTCCACATCGTTCATGGCCTCTGACATTTGCTGCGAAATTTCGGTCCACTGGCTTTGATCGAAAGAATCGGCGAAGAACAAACCGAAACCCGCTTCGAAAAAATTATACCCGGAAACGATAAAGGTTAGAATACACAGGACGGTTAAGAAGGTTGGTCGGCCTTTTTTGGCGGGCGATTCTTCAGTGCTATCGATGGCTTGGTCAGTCATGGCTGAAATATTTTAGGTTTAGTAGTTCGGAAAAATACAATTATTGCGCTGAATTATGCAAGGCCTGCGCATTTTTCCATTTCTCAAAAAGATCAATCCGCTCATCGGCCCGGATAATTTTATACTTATCAAGCCCTTTAGCCACATCGGCTCGCACTTTGAGCTCTTTAATCTTGTAGTCTGATTTTACCAAAAGGGTGTTTTCTGCCTCGTCGAAATTTAATTCGCCAGATAAGAATGCATCGGGCTCCATGCCATTGATGGCCTGGATTTCCTGATCGAACCAAACTCCGGCTTTTTCGGCAGCAGAACCCGAACGAACCCCGGAAACAACAAACCGACCGTTTTGCTTTGCGATGGACATCCCCCACTCTCGTTCCCAAAATTTGGTTGATTTGGTGACTTTTATTTTCATCCCCAACCACTCCAGTGCTTCTTCCACATAATTGATCAGCTTTCCCGAGTCGTCTACTACATCGCTTTTTAGTTGCATCCAATTCAGCGATTGAATGCTTTGCAGTTCCCTCCAGTAATCGTCTTCGGTAAACCCGCGCTTCCATCCATATTTTCGGTGCATGATGCACATAAAATCATTGATTCCAGAAATGCCGTTACTCGATTTCACCAACCATAAATCGCAAACTAAAGCCAGAAGAGCACCTTCGCCGTAGATGCTAACCTTGCGCCGCGGCGTTCCGCGAACGTAGCCATCCACCCAGGTATCTACCGATGCATCGGCGAGCGAAATGTGGTTTCGGCCTTCGTTGTCCATGTGCCTTTGCACGTGCGCGGTGAGTCGGTCGAGAAATTCACCGTCTGAAAACACCCGCGAATTCCACAGCATCCAGTCGCCCATATAAGTCGTAACACCTTCTACAACATAGCCCAACCGCGAAAAACCCGGGCCTTCGTAGTTATATGGCGTCCACTCTTCCGGACGGAGACTTTTTACATTCCAGGTATGGTAGAGTTCGTGGGAAGACACTCCCAGGAACGCGCAGTAACTCTCACGGGAAGTGAGCGATTCTGCTGGCCCGTAAATTATTACCGTAGATTTTTCGTGCTCCACACCGTGATATGCTTTGTGCGGAAGCAATATATTTATGAAGTGGTATTCCGAAACCGGAAACTCTCCAAAATGACGAATCTGTTCCTTTGTAAAGGCGATAAAATCCCTTTCCACTTCGGCTCGATTGGGCAATTCTACGCCCCCAAAGTGCACGAAGAATGGAATATCTGATATGTTATATGCCAGGGTATTTATTTCCGGAGCCGCAAGTACAGGTGAATCGAGTAGTTCCTGGATATCGCTAAAAGAGTAAAGACAGCCTTTCTCATCGATGCATTTCAGCGATGTTTTGGCTGTCCAATTTTCCGGAAGCTCCAACCTTAGTGTTCCTTCACCTTCTCTCCCGGGAACGTAGAGAAAGGAGTTTACCGGATTTACCAGCAAAAAATCGTCGTTGAAGTAGGTATTACCGGCTGTTAGCTCGCTGGCGTAGTAGCGATAAGTCACCTTTATTTCTGCGCCGGGCTTCGTTTTTAAAATCCAGCGATTTGGATTTACCTTCTGCGCCTTCATGCGATTTTGTCCTGAAAAAACCCGAAGGTCGATGTATTTTGCGGGAAAGTTTCCGCCTTCGTATCTCCCCGGTCGCCAGTAGGGAATTTGAAGGGCGTGTTCTGATTCTGATGCAGTGAAAACCAGCTCGATCGCCAATTCAAATTGGTTTCGATCTCCGGTAATAAGTGTGTACTCCATGGTGTTGCGAATGTAGAAAACAAATACATAGCGCTCAAATCAGCGCAAACACAAAATGAAATGGGTCACTCCGTCCCGGGAAATCTGCATTTGGAGTAGATGTTTTCTTATTTTCGCAGATTCAAATAAACACAGGAAAATAAAACCATCATGAAATACGACGTTCTTGTACTTGGTAGCGGTCCCGGCGGATATGTCGCCGCGATTAGAGCTGCCCAACTGGGATTTAAAACTGCCGTTGTAGAGCGCGAAGCGCTTGGAGGCATTTGCTTAAACTGGGGATGCATCCCTACCAAGGCATTGCTAAAGAGTGCAAACGTTTTCGATTATATCAACCACGCATCAGATTACGGCATTAAAATCGGTAAATCTGACGTAGATTTTGGCGGTATGATCGGGCGCAGCCGCGATGTAGCCGATGGAATGAGCAAGGGTGTTCAATTCTTGATGAAGAAGAATAAGATTGATGTGATTATGGGCGACGGGAATGTAAAGCCCGGAAAGAAAATAGAAGTAAAAGACAAAGACGGCAAGACCAAGACCTACGAAGCAGACCACGTCATTATTTCTACCGGTGCGCGCGCCAAAGAATTGCCCAACGTAAAAATTGACGGCGAAAAAATCATCGAATACCGAAAGGCGATGTCTATGGAAAAACAACCAAAAAAGATGGTTGTAATGGGCAGCGGAGCCATTGGTTGCGAATTCGCCTATTTTTACAACGCAATAGGCACCGAAGTTACCGTCGTAGAATACCTGGACAATATAGTGCCCAGAGAAGACGAAGAAGTTTCGAAACAATTGGGTAGAACCTTCAAGAAAAACGGCATTAAAATAATGACCGGTTCGAGTGTAGAAAAAGTAGAAACTTCATCAAAAGGATGCAAAGTGCATGTAAAAACCAAAAAAGGTGAAGAGACCATTGATTGCGATGTAGTGCTCAGCGCAGTGGGCGTTACGCCAAACACCGAAAAAATCGGATTGGAAGACGTGGGCATCGAAACCGAGAAGGGATTTATAAAAGTTGACGAGACCTACAAGACTAACATTGCCGGCTATTACGCTATCGGCGATTGCGTGCCTGGGCCTGCTCTGGCTCACGTGGCGAGTGCCGAAGGCATTCTCTGCGTTGAGAATATTAAGGGAATGGATGTGGAGCCAATTGATTACAACAATGTACCGAGTTGTACCTACTGCTCTCCAGAAGTAGCCAGCGTTGGAATGACCGAAGCCGAAGCAAAAGAAGAAGGCTACGATTTAAAAATCGGTAAATTCCCCTATTCGGCTTCTGGAAAAGCAAAAGCAGCAGGGCACAGTGATGGTTTTGTGAAGCTTATTTTCGATGCGAAATACGGCGAATTACTCGGCGGGCACATGATTGGCGCAAACGTAACCGAAATGGTTGCGGAGTTGGTTTCCATCAGAAAACTGGAAACTACCGGCCATGAGATTATTAAAACCATCCACCCGCATCCAACCATGAGCGAAGCCATTATGGAAGCTGCAGCAGCAGCATACGACGAGGTTATTCACTTGTAAAAAAACACAAATATTTAACAGTAATGCAAAGCGGCTTTAGGGCCGCTTTGTGTATTTTTATGCAAATCATAAAAATTAAAGAAATATGGCACATTTGAGACTCGGCGATGAAGCGCCGGATTTTACAGCAGAGACATCAGAAGGTACACTCCACTTTCACGAGTGGCTGGGCAATAGTTGGGGAGTGCTTTTTTCGCATCCCGCAGATTACACACCCGTTTGTACAACGGAGTTGGGAACAGTGGCAAATTATAGCGATGCCTTTAAAAAACGCAATGTGAAAGTTGCTGCACTCAGTGTTGATGGCGTTGAGTCGCACAAAGGGTGGATTAAAGACATAAACGAAACCCAAAACACAACGGTAAATTTTCCGATTATCGCAGATGAAGACAAGAAAGTATCTGAACTATACGATATGATTCATCCAAATGCCGATAATAACCTGACAGTGCGGTCTGTCTTTATAATCGATCCCGACAAAAAAATCAAGCTTATCATTACCTACCCGGCATCTACGGGAAGAAACTTCGACGAGCTATTGCGGGTGATTGACTCACTACAGCTTACCGCATACCACAAGGTTGCCACGCCGGCAAACTGGCAGGAAGGAGATGATTGTGTGATTGTTCCGGCAGTTGCCAATGAAGATATTCCGAAGCTTTTCCCAAAAGGTCATACGGAAGTGAAACCTTACCTGCGGATGACACCGCAACCCAACCTAAACTAACAGAAAGGCGGCGAAAAAGCCGCCTTTTTTAGTGGACTTTTGGCTCCGGGAAGAATCAAATTTTAAGTCCTTCGAAAATTTTCGCTCCAAGAGTTCACCACTCAAAACATCACTGCAATCAAGACATAAAAAATGCTGCCCCATAAAAATGAGACAGCAATTTTTTACGCCCAAGTTGAAAAATTCGGGTTACTTCACGGTAAACGAAATCTTAGCATTGGCCCATTTCATGGCAACTTGTCCCTTATCGGAAATTGAAAATTCAAGGCGCTCTTGCGTCTCTTTCATTTTTTCGGGCTTTACAGTGAACCGGATTAAATCTTCAGATTCATCGTAGTTGTAAGCTCCCCACTGATCCCAAACACTGTTTAAAATCACCACCCACTCATCTTCGCCGGGAATGGTAAACAAAGCGTACTTTCCCGCGGGGACTTTGTTTCCCGCTATCGTTACTGCCTTTTCTGTTGTAAACGTCGTCGCTTCGTTGGCACCTGTTCGCCAAACCTTTCCATAGGGCACCAGGTCGCCCCAAATTTCGCGGCCTTTTACCGCGGGCGAAGAATAATCTATGGTAATATCGCTCCCATTTACCGCGGCCATTGCTTGTTTTGGTGGGCTCGGCCTATCGGCTTTCTTTCCATCCTGAGCCTGCAAGGCCGATGTGCATAGAAAAAGAGCAAATGCCATAAAAGAAAATAATCTCATTGTTTTCATAATTGGTGTCGTTTAGTTAATCACTGCTTATTTTGTGTACGTCGTTATTGTCTTGTTCAATTTGATCTTTTACCGACTGGATATTTTTGGCAACCATCGCCATTTCCCGATGGCCGTTTTTTACCAACCACTGAAAGGCTTTTTCGTCGCCATCGCCAACCATTGCAGCTTTGGCCAGGATATCAAATTTATATTTTTCTAACCACTCTACGGCTCCTTTGTTGCCTTCGGCTCCCGAAATAGTTGCCGCCAGGTGTTCGTGGCCGTTTTTCATCAACCAGTCTTTTGCGTCGTCTTTGTTGCGAAGGGCGTAAACAAACATCCCGAGCTCTTTGAACCCGTTCTCCATGAGCCACTTTCTCAAATCTTTATTTCCACCTATTGCTTGCGACCACGCAATTAAAACCTTTGCCGGATAGTCTCTTTTCAAAACTCTGTGTTATATTGTCTGTTCGTAAAAGTAAGAAACATGAATTACAAAAACTCCATGCTTAAAGATAACGCATTAGAATCTAAAACCATTGTAGTAACCGGCGGCGGAACAGGCCTCGGGAAATCAATGGCTACTTATTATTCCAAACTTGGTGCCAATGTGGTAATCACCAGTAGAAAACTGGAAGTACTCGAAAAAGCATCGAAAGAAATTACGGCAGAAACCGGAAACAAGGTTCTCCCTGTAGTATGCGATGTGCGAAAAGAAGACCAGGTAAACGATCTGCTGAAAGCTGCGGAAAGTGAATTTGGTGAAGTAAACGGACTGCTAAACAATGCGGCGGGAAACTTCATAAGCCCTACAGAGCGACTCAGCCCCAAGGCATTTGGAGTGATTATAGATATCGTTTTAAAAGGAACGATAAATTGCACCATGGTGTTCGGTAAAAACTGGATTGACAAAAAGCAACCTGGTACCGTCTTAAATATTGTTACCACCTATGCTTCAACGGGCTCGGGGTATGTTGTTCCTTCTGCATGTGCAAAGGCTGGCGTTCTCGCCATGACCAGAAGCCTTGCTGTAGAGTGGGCAAAATACAATATTCGCTTCAACGCCATTGCTCCGGGTCCTTTCCCCACAAAAGGAGCATGGGACAGGCTTGTTCCCAAACCGCTGAAAGACAAAATCTCCATGGAAAAGCGCATTCCGCTAAAGCGCACCGGAGACCATCAGGAACTCGCAAACCTGGCGGCCTACCTTATGAGCGACTTTTCAGCTTATATAAATGGCGAAGTGGTAACCATAGATGGGGGCGAGTGGCTCCAAGGCGCCGGGCAGTTCAACCAGCTCGAAGCTGTGCCATCTGAAATGTGGGATATGATTGAGGAGTCTATCCGCGGAACAAAGGGAAGTTAAATAGAGTCTGTCCATAAAGTCCGATAGCTGCGTTACACCTGCCTACCGAAGGTAGGCTCGCCCCAAAAGTGCTCATTTACATCAGTAGACTGCGCTTTTTGGGGCTTCGCAAGCCCTGCCTTCCATGC
>JAIVHP010000015.1 GCA_020201045.1 Flavobacteriales bacterium | reverse complement strand
GGTAGCGGTAGCCGCGCTTACTATCGCACTCTCCTGGGGGAAGAATATGATGGGTCTCACCGATTTCTTTCTCGATTACATTCCCGGTTACAACAAGTTTAGAGCCGTGACGATTATTCTCGCTATCACCGAATTTGTGTTTCCCCTTTTGGGAATCATATTCGTGAAAAAGCTCATCGATAATCCGGATTTGATCGTGGAGCAAAAGAAAAAGTTCTTCGCCGTGGGTGGTGGACTACTCGCCCTGGTGATTCTTTTTCTAGCTATTCCAGACGCCTTCTTTGACTTTCTGAGCGATGCGGAAAAGAATATGCTCAATTCGCGTATGGGCGAAGATGGCGGTGCCCAGGTCTTGAGCTACGCCGAGGGGTTGAAATCGGCTCGATCGGCCATTTTTACGGCCGATGCTTTACGCACACTCGCTTTTCTTGCCGTTGGCTTGGTTGCAATCTGGCTCTACGCGAAGCGCACGATAAAGGCAAACGTTTTTATACTTATTCTGGGCGTTTTTATCCTGGTAGATTTATGGACGGTAGACAAGCGCTACCTGAGCAACGAAAAAGACCGCGGTAAATACGTGCAGTGGGAAGACCCATCCCGGAAAGGACAGGCTTACGAAGTGCAGGCGGCAGACGAGTATATTCTGGAAGCTGAGCTCGAGCTCATCCCGCGCGTGTACGACGCCGTGGAAGAAGCCGCTACTGAAGTAAAATCCAACGCAAAAAAGGGGCCGCTCAGAAAATTAAGTCAGGGCGAAGTTACCGACGCCAAATTCGCGGCTCTTCGTTTTAACACCAATTACAGAGTTCTGCCGCTTAGCGGAACATACCAGGATTCGCGGACTGCTTATTTTCACAAGTCCATCGGCGGCTACCACGGCGCAAAGCTCAAGCGCATTCAGGAGCTTTACAACTTTCATATGGAGCCCGAGATTACGAAACTCACCGATGCGCTGCAGTCAGACCCAACCCCCGAATCGGTAAACGGCGTTTTACGATCAAGCGATGTGCTTAATATGCTCAACACCAAGTACATTATTTACAACCCCAAAGCGCCGCCGTTGGCAAATACCTACAACCACGGCAGTGTTTGGTTTGTAGAAGATATGGTAATGGCCGATGATGCAGACGCTGAAATACAGGAGCTCGGTAAAATTGATACCCGCTACGAAGCGGTGGTCGATAAGCGATTTGCCGAACAGGTAAAAGGCTTTAACTACTCCGATGCCGCCGATGCGGCCATAGCGGTAGAAACCCACCTTCCCAACTACATCAAATACATCTACGATTCGCCGGTTGAGCAGGCGGCTATTTTTTCGGAAATCTATTACGACGCAGGCTGGCAAGCCTACGTGGATGGTGAACCCGCACCGCACTTCCGCGCCAATTACGTGCTTCGCGGTATGATTTTGCCCGCTGGAGAGCACGCCATTGAGTTTAAATTCGAGCCGCAAACCTACGCTGTGGCTTCTACCATCAGCACCATTGCTCAGGTATTGTTGATTCTGCTTTTGGGTTGGTTTGTGTTTACTTCACTTCGAAAAACCGGAAGGGAAGAAACTTCCGGGGATGTGTAATGGCCGCCAAAAAGGTTTTGATCATCACCTATTACTGGCCACCGGCAGGTGGAGCTGGTGTGCAGCGCTGGCTCAAAATGGCAAAATATCTCCCCGAATTTGGCATTGAACCGGTTGTTCTCACTGTAGACGAATCATATGCTTCTTACCCTGTAGTCGATCGCAGTTTTTTGGAAGATGTGGCCGCCACAACAAAAGTTTACCGCACCCGGAGTTTTGAACCCCTCCGCATTTACGGGAAGCTTTTTGGAAAGAAAAAAGTTCCGTATTCTGGATTTACCAACGTAAACACGGGTACGTTGGGTTCTAAACTCAGCAGATGGGTGCGTGGCAACTTCTTTATCCCCGACGCCCGAAAAGGTTGGAATAGATACGCGCTGCCAAAGGCGGCCGAGATCATTAAGCGCGAAAACATAGACACGGTAATCACCACCGGCCCGCCCCACAGCACCCACCTTATTGGGCTGGCGCTAAAAAGCAAAAAACCTTCCATCAAATGGATAGCAGACTTTCGCGACCCGTGGACCGACATCTACTACTACGAAGATCTCTTGCACAGCGAACGCAGTAAGGCCAAAGACCTAAAACTGGAAAAAATGGTGCTGAGCCAATCCGATCTCGTTTTGTCGGTGTATACCGGTACTATTGCACCTTCTTACAATTCGATTCCCATTTTTGAGATTTTGAAAAGGATTTCATTTAAATGGAAACTCACTTTTGCCGGGAGTATTAGTCCTGATATTTTGGAATGGTTCAAACAAGCGGGACTGGATGCAAATCTCGATTACCGGGGATACGTCGATCATAAACAAGCACTCACAATTTTACAAGAAGGAGATTTATTGCTTCACATTCTTCCGGATACTGAGAAAAACAAATACGGTACTACCGGAAAACTATTTGAATATATTGGTTCCGGTATTCCAATTTTAAATATCGGGCCGAAACGTGGAGATGCAGCCAAATTTATTGCCGATGCGGGATGCGGTAAAACGTTTACCCGAGACGAAGAAGTGAATATCATCCATTTCATCAACTGGGTTAATCAAGGTGAAGCTAGTTTGGGAACAGATATTGGCAAGTTCTCGCGCAGGAAGATTACTCAGGATTTGGCTGATCTCTTCCGCAATACAGATTCGTAAAGATCGATAATCTTCTTGCCGTATACATCGGTGTTGTAGGTGTTCAAAATAGCTTTTCGTCCATTCTCTCCCATTTCTTTCGCTTTGTCGGGATTGTCCATTAACCATATTATCTTTTCCGCGAGCTCTTCAGCACTTTCGTGATCGTAAGATAAGCCGCACTCAACCGATTCTACCAACCTTTTCTGGGGCTCGCAATTGCTCACCAAAAGCGGCTTGGAGAAAAACATGTATTGAAAAACTTTATTCGCTACCCCTGATTCGTGTTGTGGATTTTTTTCGATGGGAGAGATGCAGGCATCCATACCGACAATGTGTTTTCCCAATTCACTTAATTCAATCCAGGGTATGTGCTCCGTGCTTTTTCCAAGCACCGTTTTCTCCACGTAATTCTTATCACCTTTTATGATGTTTCCCGCGATTATCAATTTTGCATCTCGTCCTTTTTGATTCACGATATCAACTGCTTTTTTAGCGATATGTAAATATCTGGGATAGCTGATAATTCCAAAATAGAAGATTTTAAAACGGTGATCAGAATTTCTGGAATGTTTCGGGATAGTTCTCGTGAAAGTCAGCAATTACAGGGATGTCTAAAGCTTTAGCCGACGCAATAGCAGGTCCTGCCATGAATAAATCGTGAACATGAATTATATCAACGGGATTTTCAGAAAAATACCTGGTAATCTTTTTTTTCCAAAAGTTTTTGAAAAAAGGCAATGAAGAAGCCGATATGTAGCAAAACTTATACAGATTGCCGTTTGTGTTTACTCTTTTAATATGCTCATTGGTATCCGTTGCTTTCTTCTTCCCAGTGCATAAGATGTTTACCTGAATCTTATGTTTTTTTAAGATGTTCCATTCATTATGGACTCGTACATCAGCGTGAATATCATTGTGTAAAACAATACCGACTTTCATGAAAGTATTTTCTTTCCGCGAACATAATCAAAATGCCACTTCGCTTCTTTTTTGAAATTAACGAATTGCCAACGATAAAAATATCATTGAGCGAGGTAAATCTCTCAGACCTGTTAATGTTCTGGAAAGATATGGACTCAAGATATCGCAAAGGTTTTAGTTGAAAATTGTATTTTGTGCTTTGAACCATTAAAACACTCGCAGTCATTAACGCTTTGAGACAAAAACTTTTACTGGCAATATTTGCTTTCACTTCATTTTATGCCAACTGTCAGCCATTGCCAGAGGCAATATTAGAATACAGGCTCAATAATAATTACGAAGACAGCTCGCCGAATGGATTTGATGGAATTGGAAACAATGGAGTTTTTATAGATGATTATTTGGGCAACGAAGAGTCAGCACTTTCCTTAAACGGTGTAGATACTTATGTGGATTTTCCCGAAATCCCCCAATTAGAGCCAGACTTTCCCATTACAATTGCCGTTAGAGCCAGGTTTGATGTGATGGATCAAACCCAGGTATTGTTCACCACAGATTTCGCAGAACTTCACCACAGTGGTGTTTGGATGCAGGTAGCTGCGGAAGACAGACTCGCTGCTGCTTTTGGAACCGCTGCGAATGGATTTAATGGCCCGGGGAGGAGAGGCTTTTTTACCGACAATACTTTTGAAGCTGACACCTGGTATAGTATTGTAGCGGTGTTTACGGGGCCAAATGACATTAGAATCTACGTGGATTGCGAACTTCAGGAAGGATTTTACACTGGCTCTGCAATTGATATCGGGTACACCGAGCAGGCCGGTAGCCTGGGTAGAAAGAGAGCTAATCCCGAAACGATCTTACCTCCATACTATTTTGAAGGTGACCTCGATGAGTTTAGAATGTGGGACGTGGAATTAACAGAAGAACAAATTCTCGCTGTTTGTCAGGCATCGCCCTACGACTGCCCTGATTTCGAAGCAAATATAGGAGATCCGTGCGAAATCAATGGGGAGCAAGGTACGCTCGACGAGTTCTGCGAATGCCTGACGCCGCTGGAATTCGATGTAGCCATTGATGGCGAATGTCCCGGCGATGAATTCATTTTCGAATTAACTGATGTGACAGATGCAAGCCAAATTGAATCAGCTGAATGGAACATCTCGGGCTACGGAAATTTTACGGGCGATCCCATTTCAATCGTGATAGATGATGCGGGCACTTATACCTGGGAAGTGATTGTTACTTCTGTATCGGGAGATGAAATCACGCTATCAGGTAGTTTTGATGTAATTGACGTTCCCAACCCGGAGAATATCGATATGCCTGATGAAGTTGAACTTTGTCCGGGTGAAGATTTCACGCTCGATTTTGCCCCATACCTCGACGATTGGACTTCAGTGTTGGATGAAGATGGAAATGAGGTAACGGTTTTCGAAACAGATATGGCAGGTGTTTATTTTTTCACTTTCTCTACGAGCTGTCTAACGGTAGAACGCGAAATAGAAGTAATCACTTTTCCCGATTACAATTTAGAAAGTCCATCTGCGGCCTGTGTGAATTCAAACGTCGAAATTTCTCTGATTCCCGAAATCGATTCAGAAGCTGAAGATATAGACCTGACGATTGACTGGGGAGATGGGGCGCCGATCGAAAATTTCGATGGTCAATCCACATCGCATACCTATCAATCTACGGGCGGTTTTGATATCGCAGTTTCAGGCGTTTTAAACGATTGTCCAATCGATCTTTCGAACACCGTAGAAGTGCAAACGCAACCCGAATTAAATTTGCCCGATACGGTTATTCGCTGTTTCGACGATATTTTTGAATTTGACTTTTCGGGATTAGACTTCCAGGTGACGGACGAATCAGGATTTCAAATTGATTTTTTCGAAACCACATCTTCGGGAAACTATACGTTTACAGCAGAGAATTTTTGTGGTGCTGATGAAGAAACGATTGCCATTATATTTGAAGAAATCGATCCAAACCAACTCAATTTCCCCAATACTATTTGCGAAGGTGTCGATACCATTTCAATTGGATTTGAAGAAGCTGCATACAACTTTCAATGGTCTAATGGAAGTGAAGCGCCGAACATTGATGTTACGGAAGCTGGAAACTACACTGTGTTAGTCTCATCAGGCGGATCATGCAGCAGAGATTATTCCTTTACAGTAGCTCCGCAAGCACCTGTTGATTTAAGCCAATTTCCAGATGAAACGGTGAAATTGTGTACAGAAGGAAATCGGAATATTATTTTACCGTATTTCGGATTTGAATATACTTTTCCAGACGGTTCCGCTGGTCAGGAATATTTTATTGAAGAATCACAGCTTTTGGAAATAGCGTTTTCAGATGGCTGCTACGATTACGATGTGGAAATTGAAATAGAACTCTACGATTGCCTCTGCCCGATTTATATTCCGAATGCTTTCACTCCAAACGGTGATGGTTTGAATGATATTTTTAAAGTAGCTGCAGATTGTCCGGTTGAAACATTCCATTTGCTCATTTTCAATCGTTGGGGTAACCTTATTTTTGAAAGTAAGGACATTGACCGGGGCTGGAACGGCCACAGCCCAAATACCGACTTTTACGCATCTCACGGGGTGTACTTTTACATTGTAAAATATACGCAACTCCTCGATGGTGTGCTTATGCCCGAAGAACTGACTGGGCACGTTACACTCCTGCGGTAAGCGCTCACACCCCAAACTCCTTCCAAACTTTCTTTAATCCGCCGGGGCTTCTGGCGAGGGCGATTACTTTTGAAATCTTTGCTTTTTCGGTTTTGTCTAGAATAATGACATATGCCACTCCAGTAAAGAGCGCAATAAGCAATGCCTTGGCAGTAAGCCTGATAAATATATTCAAGTCGTTTAGGTAGATGCCTGCCGCGATAAATAGTGCGCATAAAGTCAACATGCCAAAAACCCGTGGCATTTCGTAGGGTATGGGCATCTTGCGCTGTGCGATTCGGAAGGTTATCAGTGCCATGAAGGCATAGGTTAGACCGGTGGCAGCGATGGCACCATACATGTCGTAACGGGGTATCAAAATAAAATTTAGCGCAATATTGATACAAACTCCAATCATGGTGATGGAAGCGTGGTACTTGGTTTGTTTGATCAGCATAAACGAATAAGCCATATAGTTTTGGATGGCCTTAAACAAGAACGCATAGGCGATAAAAGGTACCAGCACCACCGCAATCCAATAATCGGGCTCGCCGCTGCTCAAAATTTTGATCACTTCTTTGCTGAAAACGGAAATGCCCAGTGTGAGTAATACCGTAACACCGATAAAATAAGTAAACATCTTGCTGAAAAATCGACCAAAAGTGGGCTCTTTAAACTTCTTAAAGGCGATGGGGAGAAATCCCAGCGAAAAGCTGCCGATGATAAGCAGGTTCGACATACTCCCAATTTTGTAGGCCAGTCCGTAAATTCCCACTTCGTTTAGGGCTCCGTAATATTTTATGATCAACCGGTCGGCAATGGTGAGCAATACACCGGCTACGCTGGTGAAAATTAGCGGGGCGCCAAAACGATAGATATCTCCCGCAATCTTTCGATCGAACACGGGTCTAATACACCTAATTTGAAAAGCAAAGGTGGCGAGAAGCAGGGTTAGATTTCCCGAAAGAATTCCAACTACAGCCCCAAAAACACCCATATTGAGCACCAGAACGAAATAACTCACAAAGCCCAGAAGCCCGAGAAGTTTTAAACTGAAGAACAAGATGTATTTTACTGCTTTTTCCTGTAGCCGGAGCATCTGCATGGGTAGTAATCCCAAAATTTCTATCGCGATAGATACGAAGAGATATACGAGGTAAATCCGGTAATCGCCAGTGTCGAAAAAAGCTTCGCTAATCAGATTGCTCAGGGGAATAAATATCGCCAGGAAGAAGCAAACCCCCACGGCCAGCATGGCAAGTGCAGTAGAGTAGACTTTGCTTTGGTAGTCATCGGTTTCGCTATCGCTGCCTATTCGAAGTAGAGCGGTTGGAATATTGAACGACACAACACCTATAAAAAACTGCGCCATAATTTCCAGCATCACCAGCAAACCGTATTCTTCTACACTTAAAGAGTTGGTGTAGATGGGAAGCAAAATCAACCCTGTGGCTTTTACCAGCAAATTGCTGGTGCCGTAAATGGCGGTTTGCTTAAAAGTAGATCGCAGGTCTTTGATCATTCAAGGTGTCTTTTACAAAGACAGCGCAATTTAAGCGATATTAACAGAGTGTCATGGAACGGCTCACACTTACAAAACCACAAAAAAAATTCGCGGAAGATTTTCCGCGAATTTGAGATTTGTAAATTGAATGAGATTTGTCTATTGAATGCGCACCCGCTTCACCGTTTTGGTATTGCCCTTCTGCAGCTCGAGAAGGTATATACCCGGCGTGAATTCAGAGATGTGCATAATATTCCGGTTCGCGTTCAGTATTTCTTCCAGTACAGTCCTTCCCGTAATGTCGAGCAGCCGCGCCTGGGTGGATCCACTCAAACCATCTATCCTAAAAATATCGGTAGAGGGGTTTGGGTATACCCTTGTCTCAGATTCGAAGGTGTCTTCTACACTTAAAACGGTATTTACCACTACATTCTGGCAGTAATTGTTTCCGCCGCAATCGCTATTTATAGCCAGGCATACCCAATACGTTCCGGGCGATTCGTAGGTGTGTACGGGGTTCTGTTCCTGACTGTATCCGCCGTCGTCAAAATTCCAAATATGGGTGTACGTTTCACCTCCTTCGGCAAAAAACGATACCGTTCCGTTTTCCACTTCAAACTCGAACTGCCCGTTTGGCGATGGACAACGCTCTACAAAAATGCTGTAAAATGCCCCTTTGTTCGTTCCGCCATCGTCGTCTTCTACAGCGCCCACCGCCAGGTCTATCGTTCCGTCCTGATTGTGGTCGCCAATGCTGGCAAGTCGTGTACCGAATCGATCCTGAAATGCAATGTCGCCCGTAAAGTTTCCATGAAGGCGATTTATCCTTCGGTGTGTTTTAACCGTACCATCTGCGCGCAGAAAGAGAATCCACACCGCGCCAATATCCAGTCCGCCATCGTCGTCGCCGGGGGCTCCCACGGCAAGGTCCGGGTTCCCGTCTTCGTCCAGGTCGCCAATTCCGCGCACGGAGATTCCAAAATCATCCGCTTCGTTCAAAAACCCGTTAAAGTCGCCTTCGGTTGTCGATATCTTTTGCACGTTTTCAATTCCACCGCTTCCATCCCGATACAGGATGTACACGGCTCCGTAGTCGGTATTGAAGTCGTCGTCGCCCGGTGCACCACAAACAATGTCGTCTACGCCATCGGCATTCATATCTGATACGCTGAGTCCGCTTCCAAACCGGTCGCCGCTCTCGAGTGCTCCAAAAAGCAACGGGTGGTTTTCGTCTATTTTGCCCAACACATTTAGATTTTCGCCGTCGAAGGTGCATTGGTAAATCACGCCGGTTGCTTCGGCCGAGTACACCAGAATATGGTCTCCGTCATTGTAGAGAAAGCTGCCCAATTCGGATGCATTTTCCATGTACATGGGCAGCGCAATTTCCAAAAGGTCGAAACCTTCCCCATCGCTCTCCAAAAGGAAAAATCCCCCTGTTGCGCCGAGACCGGGTGCTCCGCAAATGTAGTCGGGAGCGCCATCGCCGTTTTGATCAGGTACTTCAATTACCGCCGTTCCGAATCGGGCGTCGCTCAATTCGTCGAAGATTGCGAAATCGTCCGCTTTTACAGAATTGCGTTGGCCCACACCGCCATCTGCATCGAGCGTTATGATGTGAATTTCACCGTTTCCCGAAAAGGGAGCGGCCGATATAATGGTCGAAGAGTCTGCGGTTTCGCTGAGGTAACCAAACATCCCCATGTTTTCGAGTGTACCGTCCAGGTTGCCCGAAATTTCGGATACTTTTTGAAAATCGGCTACAGAGCCGGTTTGCGATTTCGCGTTGTTAAATAGGAGTGAAACTCCCAAAAGGAGTAGAACGTGTTTCATAACTTGCAGGTTTTAAAGCGCGTTCAAGGGGGACTATTTTTACGAAGAACCCTCGTATTTGGTTTCAGCCCAAATACGAATGCTATTCAGGTTTAGGAATAGGTTCGTTCGCGATCGGTGAGTCAAACCTCAGAATTTATCTTATTGGGTTCTCACAGCGTGCTTGCACGCCTCAGTGTTCTCGGCAAAACACGCCCTTCTTGTCCATTTTCTCAGTGTTCTCGGTGCTATCTTTTGGATTTTAGTTTTAATTATTTACGCAGAGTGCGCAGAGAAAAAGTACAACCAAAGCTCAAATTATGAGTTCACAGAGGGTCGCAAGCGACCAGTGAGATACCCGCCAATATTTCTCTCATTGATTTCTCACAGCGTGCTTGAAAGCCTTTTAGGCAACCCCGGACTTGTTTCGGGGCTCACTGTCCCTCCGCCATGCGGCGGAGTTTCAGTATCTGTGTAAATCATTTAAAAAAATAAAGCGGTTTAGTTATAGGATAGGTTCTTAGCTATTGTGGTAGGGCTCGTTTCGCAAAATGGTCATTGCGCGGTATATCTGCTCCAGCAAGAAGCACCGCACCATTTGATGTGAAAAGGTCATTTTGGAAAGCGACATGCGCGCGGGGACGCGGCGGTAAACTTCATCGCTAAATCCAAAGGCTCCGCCGATAACAAACACGAGATTCTTAGCTCCCGAAGCCATGGTTTTCTGCAAGTACCCTGCAAATTCTTCGCTGCTGCGGAGCTTGCTTTTTTCGTCGAGTAAAACGGCAATATCCGACGCGGATAGCTCTCCCAGGATGGCTTCGCCTTCCTTGATTTTCCGCTGGGCAGAATCGAGTTTTTTCCACATTTTATGCTCGGGTATAACGCGGAATTCCAGAGGGATATAGTGTTTTAACCTGTTGATGTAAAGATCGTTGGCTTCTTCTACAAAGCTCATGTCTGTTTTTCCTACACAGAGAATGACTACTTTCATGGCATAAAGAGTTGCGCCCGCAAGTTATGGAGATTTCATTTTCCATATATTTGATGGAGTGGCTTAATATTTGATACTTCTGCACCATGAAAAAAATCATTCTGTTTATCGCTGTTGTGTTTCTTGGAGCCTTCTCTTACCAGGTCGCTGCTCAGGAAACTGAAAAAGCCGGAATAGCTGCGGCTATCGAAGCGGGAAATGCCGGCGATCTGGGAGCTTTTTTTGCCGAATCGCTAGACCTTACCCTTATCGATCAGGAAGACGTGTACAGCCAAAACCAGGCACAGGTGATTATCAGCCGATTTTTCTCCCAAAATAAACCTAAGTCTTTCGAAATTAAACACGAAGGGAAATCTAAACTCAAGGATTTTTACTACATCGGCGAATTAAAAACAGACAAAGGCGATTTCCGCGTTACTTTTTTTCTCAAAAAGCAGGACAACGGGTTTAAGGTAAAGCAGCTCAGGATAGAGAATGCCTAGTTAGTGGCTGTCTATAGAGTCCATTATCGGCGTTGTACTTGATTTAAAAACCCACCGCTGGTGGGTAGGCAGGCTTGATTTTTAATTACTCAGGTATTGTAAGCTTTCAGCGGTTTTCGTGAGCCCCGGAGCAAGTCTGGGGCAAGTCCGGGGGCGGTTCTTCATGCGCCTTGGTCATGAACTCTCAAGTGGCTGAGCCAGAAAGTTCGAGAGCAAGCCTGCCTGTCCGGTTTACCTGCCGAAGGCATGGAAGGCAGGGCTTGTGAAGCCCCAAAAAGCGCAGTCTACTCATGTAAATGAGCACTTTTGGGGCGAGCCTACCAACGGTAGGCAGGCGTAACGCAGCTATCGGACTTTATGGACAGCCACTACCTAAAGCTTTTTACCAGCCAAACGCTCAAAAATCTCAAATTGACCTTTAATAAAATGCGATCGGTCAAATCGCGAACGGCCTTTAATGGCGTTTTTTGAGAATTCGCTTAGGCGAACTTTGTCGTCCTGCAATGCTGCCATCGATTTGGACAACGCCTCAATGGAATTTTCCGAAATCACCAGTCCATCTACTTCATTTCTTACCACTTCCCTGCATCCGCGGCTGTTGATGGTGAGCACGGGAACCCCCATCGCCAGCGATTCCATGAGGTTTACAGGCAAGCCTTCGCGTTCCGAAGGGAAGACGTTTAAATGAGATATAGCGAGATAGTCCTGCACATTTTCACGCCAGCCCACGCGAATGATGTCACCATCTGTTTTTAGCGCTTTTTCAAATTTTGGCTTTAGTGATGTGGGGTGAATGCGGTCTTTTTCGCCCACCAACAGCAATTTGGAGTGGGGGTGGGTTTTTTTGGTGAGCAAAAAGGCGCGCACTACTTTTTCGAAACCCTTGAAATTTGTTTGCCTGCCGATGAAGATGTACACAAAATCTTTCTCGGAAAGCCCGAGTTCACGGCGTAACGCATCGCGTTTTTCCGGCTTTACCCCATTCGGTTCAAAACGCTTCAAATCGCAGCCCATCCCGAAGGAATTCAGCACAGATACGGTGGCTTTTTTCGCTCTCTTTTGCAGGTATTCGCGGTCGTCTTCGGTGAGCACGTATACTTCGTCGGCTCTTTCGGAGCTCCATTTTTCCGCCTGTGAAATGATGAGTTTTCTCCATCCGTTAATCAGCGGCGACCCGAGCCCGTGAATGGTTCCCGTGGTGATGGGCCAACCGTCATCTTTTCCGAGCATGGCGGTAAATAGGGCTGCCGAGAAGTGAATGTTTACAATATCGGGTTCTATGCTGTGAACGAGATTTTTTACCTGCTTTGCCGCGGCGAAGTGGCGGAATGGATTCAAAGCCCGTGGAAAATCGATGTCGTGAACTGCACATTTTATATCCCTTCGGTAAGCGCTTATTCGCGCGATGTGCTTTCGCGATGTGGCGAGGTGTACTTCGTGGTTCCGCTCGTTTAGCGCCTCAATCAAGTCTTCCAGAAAGGTGAAGTAGTTTGTTATGGAAGGAATTACAAAAAGCAGTCTCATGAGAATGTATCGCTCGCACTAAAGGCAATCCTACAAATATAGAATTATTTGACCCTCAAAGGTGCGCCCGCCAGTTCATCAAAATGTTACCTTCTAAGTTTGAGCACATCCCCTGGCTTCACTTTGTAGTCTCGCGGCAGATCGGAGTGCTTCAAAATCTTTTTCATTTTCACGCCGTACTGCTGCGAAATGGTTTCCAGAGTTTCGCCGGTAGCAACCGTGTGGGTGGAGTAAACCCGCGATTTGTTTCGCTTCGGCTGTATGTAAATTCGCTCTCCTTTGTCAACGGTGTCCCCCTTCTCCAAGTCGTTGTATTTCCGAACCTGCCATTTACCCATATTCTGCAATTCGGCAATCTGCTTTATGCTTAGGGTTTTAGGCGTAACGATGTATTTGATGTCGTTTTCGCTTTTGTACACGTTAATACCGCTCCCGGTGGTAATTACAATGTCTGCCTTATTTGGTTTTGCGGTGTTGCTCTTCTGATTTACGATCTTTGTTTTTGGTGGCTTATAGCCCTTGTCCAAAGCCATTTTATCGTATTCATCCAATCCGTTTTCTTCGATGATGCGAATCAGCAACGCGGGGTATTTCGGGTTGGTAGCATATCCGGCGCGCTTCAGCCCTTTAGCCCAGGCTTTGTAATCTGTAACGTCGTAGTCGAATAAAAACGCGTAGCGGCTCCTTTTCAAAAACAGGCTGTGATCTTCGAAACTTTCATTTGCGTCGCGGTATTTTCTAAAACACTCCTGCCTTTTGTCGTCGTCGTGATAAGATTTTTGGCCCTTCCACCCGTGACATTTTATTCCAAAATGGTTGTTCGCCTTCCGGGCGAGCTCGCTGTTTCCATCGCCGCTTTCTAAGATAGCCTGAGCCAGGGTGATACTCGCCGGAATTCCGTGTTCGCGCATCTGTTTTATGGCTTCGCCTTTCCAAGTACTGATGTACTCTACTCGCGTATTTCGCTTGTCTTTATCGCCATTTGAAAACGCTAAATTACTGAGCGTCAGAAATAGTAAAATGAGTACAGGGTTTCTTCTTAACATGTTATCAACAGTTTTCAACGGCTTGTGAAAAGCTTGCAACTTCAAAATTATCAGTACATACAGCGTTTTTCACTTTCTTAAACGCATGGTTGTTAACATTGGTCTGTGAATTGAACAATTTTAGAAAAGGGCCATCCCCATTTTGCGCTCCATTGCGGGTATCCCCTGTAGCCCTCCGGTGTGGATAAGAATCCAAGCTTCTGGTTTTTCATCCTTCTTTTTTTTGGCTTCTTCAGCCATCGCAAAAGCCGCCTTTCCAGTGTAAATCGGATCGAGTTTTATACCCGTTTCGGCGTAGAAGTTTCTTATAAACGCCACAAGTTCCGGCTTTATTTTGGCATAGCCGCCAAAGTGCGCATCGGTGATCAGATGTACGTGCTCCATTTGCGCCGAAGTGGTTTCGGAATCTTTAAACAGGGCATCGACATTTTTTTCTACTTCGCCGCGCAAAAATCCACCACCTTTAAGTGCAGAAACGCCGTATAAGTCCAATCCGCGGTTGGCGATTGCCAGGCCACTTAGGGTTGTTCCCGTGCCGCACCCGATAAAAAGGCGCTCCGCTTCCATGTCTATTTCGCTCATTATTTCCATGCAACCCTGAACGCCATAGTAATTCGCTCCGCCCTGTGGGATGTTATAGAACCGGCCAAACATTGATTTCATCGATTCCAGGTAGTCTAGCGTATCCACATTTTTAAATTCTTCTCGGCTCACCCGATGGATGTGCATCCCTTTGCTTCTGGCGTAGCTCAGCGTGGGGTTGTCTAAATCTGCGTCCATCGCGCGTATCACGCCAATAGACTTCATTCCGTGAATAGCTGCGGCCGCTGCCGTGGCTGCAATGTGGTTGGAGTGCGCCCCACCGTAGGTTAGCAGCGTATCGCTTCCCTTGTGCTGGGCTGTGGCAATATTGTATTTGAGTTTTCGCCACTTATTGCCAGAAATATCGGGGTGGATCAGATCGTCGCGCTTTACATAAAGATCGATTCCCTTTTCGCTAAAGAGCAAATGCGATACGCGCTGAAGGGGGCTG
The DNA here is from genome assembly GCA_020201045.1 of Flavobacteriales bacterium. Classification (GTDB taxonomy): domain Bacteria; phylum Bacteroidota; class Bacteroidia; order Flavobacteriales_D; family Cryomorphaceae; genus JAIVHP01. Next base: position 1,282 of record JAIVHP010000015.1, on the reverse strand, counting down.
GGTATTTTGAATCTGCTTGGAGTCACTAAGGGCAAAAGTCGGATATTATTTTGATTTCAGAACCCGTAAAAACAACCTGGCTCATCAATCCTGATTGTAAATTTTGTCGGGCGAATTCATATTTCTTTCTTCGGTATATTCGCCGCATGTCTTCCCTAAAAGCTCATTTTTCTCCAAAGGGCATCGAAGCCGGTTGCGACGAAGCCGGAAGGGGGTGTCTCGCCGGGCCGGTTACGGCGGCCGCTGTGGTGCTGCCAAAGAGCTGGGACCACGAACTTCTCGACGATTCAAAAAAGATAACTGAAGCGCGCCGGGATGCCCTTCGCATCGCTATTGAAAGAGATTTTGAGCACTGGGCCGTGGGCTTTGTTTCGCCCGAAGAAATTGACAACATCAATATTTTGAATGCATCGTTTCTCGCCATGCACCGCGCACTCGATCAGCTTAGCGTTACCCCCGGATTAATACTCGTCGACGGAAACCGCTTTAATGCTTACTGCGATGTGAAGCACCAATGCATTGTGCAGGGCGACGGGATTTACCGTTCCATTGCCGCAGCTTCCATACTCGCAAAAACGCATCGCGATGCGCTTATGAAAAATCTCCACGAAGAATATCCCCACTACGGTTGGGACAAAAACAAAGGGTATCCCACTAAGCACCACCGGAGCGCCATCGCCGAATTTGGCCCCACTCCCTACCATCGAAATTCCTTTGCATTGCTGCCGCGCCAACTCAAAATTTTTAAGGGCTGAAGTTCACACCCCGGTGTTGTTAACACCGTGCGTTTTAGTTGCCATGCACCACCGGGGCACCATACCTTAGTACCTTAAAATTCGCTTCGTTGAAAAAACTTATTGGAATACTGCTCTTTGCCATCGTCATCGCTTTGGCCATCATTGCTTTCTACAAGAGCATGGACGGAAGTCGATCTGCTTCTTCCATCGCACTCCGTGCTATTCCGCAGGGAGCCGCGGTGATTGTGGAAACGGATGAAATTGGCGACCTATGGCGCGATCTTTCGCAAACCAATATTATTTGGGAAGAACTCAAGGCAAACGATTTTTTCTTTCGGATAAACGAAGCCGGTCGGGCCATAGACAGCCTTATTGTGAACAATGCCCAAATCCGCGGCTATCTCTCCGATAACCCCGCTGCTCTCTCCGTGCATATGTCCGGCGCCCGAAAGCACAGCTATCTGCTCAGCCTGCAGTTGCGAGATGAAGCAAATGAAGACGAAGCCGCCGTCATCCTCACCGGTATGTTTCCCTCCGCCGAAATA
>JAIVHP010000374.1 GCA_020201045.1 Flavobacteriales bacterium | reverse complement strand
CTGTCAATTGGGTTGAAATGTCTTATCAATTTGTGGCTGACGAGGCCTATCAATTTGTAGCTTTTGGGAATTTTTATGATGATAGCCTAACGGATACACTTCGAATAGGAGGTGAACCATCAGGAGAAGTAACAGGCTATTATTACTTGGATGATTTCTGTTTAACCACGTCGCCCGATGGCTGTGATTTTACCAATACTACTAAATTTGAGGACAAGACCGAAGTTTTGGTATATCCAGTTCCTTGTCAAGATCATTTGGTTGTAGAGCAAACGACGCCCATTGAGCAGATTGAGATCTACAATACCCAAGGTGAGCTATTGACAAGTCATTACGGCGATAAAAGAAATAAGACAAGACTGAATATAGAATTGCCCTCAGGCATGTATATTTTAGTTATTTATTCAGATGAGCAAAAACAAGTAAAGCGTTTCGTGGTATCAAATTAAATACCATGAAAAATTATAGAATGGTCATCATATTATTGATGACACTAATTTATCAGATTAGTTTTAGTCAAGTAACTGTAGATGATAATGTACCTGTCTCAGGCCGTTACGTTGGCTTCGATGCATCCTCAGGAATCCCTTTGCGAATTGAAAACCAAGGCTTCCCCGAGATAGATATCAGTTCTGCGGGTACCAACAAATTTGCCATTACCCAGCTACCTACGTGGAATGGACTCAACGGCTTGAGCCGCACGCGCGTGCAGCGCACCACGCTTGGTTTGCAGGGAGAGTCTAATTTGGGTTGGAGCATGCTTCACCTTTGGAGTGGAACTTTGCCAGCTGCAATGCAGCGTAATTGGATGAATGTAGGTACGAGCTACACTGCCAATATAGATTATATGTATAGTGGCTTATTGGAAAGGCCCAATACGGGAGGTAATAATCTCGCTACTGACGCTGTTGTTGCATGGGGATGTCAACCTGGAGCTACCCAGAATGACAATACCGATAATTTTCGGTTTCTCTTTCTTGATTAGATGTTGATGGTGGTGCGCGTTTAAGGCAATTGCCTTCAAATGATACTGCAGATGTTTTTATTACCGGGAGGCAAGTAGATGCCGTTGGAGATTATGTTCTCACTTACACGCCCTTTGACGACTTAAACTTTGATGACTGTAGATGGCAAGATATTGTGTCGGCTACTGTTGCTGGAGATATTGATTTGTATACTGGCTTTGATCCTGACGAAGATTGCTATCGTGGAAAAGTTGGAATAGGAATTGCTGGTAATAAAATTGCAAAACTCGAGAGTCATAAATTCACTTCACGAGATTCTGTAAGGGTTTCTATTTATGGTTTTACAGATATTGATGCACCATTGAATGATTTAACTGGCTATGACGACATTTATCAAGGTGTGTACGGCTTAATCAGAGGAAACCAAGCCGGATATGGTACCACAACCTTTGGCGTTCACGGTGAGACGCATGCTGGAAAGTATCCGGTAGGTGTTTATGGTGAAGCCTACGAAGATGTTTCAACCACCCATTCGTTTGGTGTGAGGGGAGAAGTTACGAATAGAGCGCAATCAATGAACCAGAACATGGCAGTGTATGCCGAAGTGAAACCAGACCCCAATACCCTTACTATTGGCTCAAATGATTATGCTTTTTATGGCGTGGGGAATTCCCTTTTCACCGGAACTCCTATTCTGATAAGCGATGAATCGGTTAAAACTGATATTTCAACTCTCGATAATGCAAGTGAGACCCTTAATCTTTTGAATCCAGTTTCGTATCTACTGCAATCTCCCGAAAATCGATCGCTGGGTTTTGAAACAGACATGCAATATGGGCTTATAGCACAAGAAGTTCAGGAAATTCTGCCAGAGCTAGTTCATCAAACAATTGTACCCGAACAAATAGACTCAACAGGCGTAATTGAAGGTTCGAGTGTAGAGTTGTTGGGAATTCAATATAGTCAATTGATTCCACTTCTCGTTGCCGGCTTCAAAGAACAAAACGCAGAAATGGCTGCTCAAATTGAAGAAAACAATGAACTGGAAGACCAGGTAGCAAGCTTAACGGAGCAACTCCAAAGCCAGGAAGAGCAAATAGCAGAAATGCAAAACCAAATGAACTCCATGATGGAATCGTTTCAAAGCACGCAAAGCAAAATGAGCAACTGCTGTGGAAACGCTCCGGTGGAAAAAGGACGTTCGGAAACGGGTGCCATTGAATTGGAGCAAAATTTCCCCAATCCATTTGATGTGGAAACAACCATCAATTTCACCATTCACGAACCCGCACAAATACGCCTGGAAATAAGCGACGCATCTGGACGAGTTTTGGACGTGCTGGTTAATACGCAATTGAGCGAAGGGCGGTATACGGAACGCTGGAATGCGTCTGCCTATGCCCCGGGCGCATACTACTACTCCCTTTACGCCGATACCGAGCTGCTCACCAAAAAAATGATCAAACGGTAATACGATCTCTGTAAACTAAAAAAAGGGCTGCCAGAAGTGGCAGCCCGTTTTTGTTTTGACTTTTTCGGTTAAATCACGCACACTTACTGTGCCCGCAGTTCTTGCAATTCAAACATCCTTCTTCGTACACCAATGATTCCTGTCCGCATTCGGTGCAGGTTTTCCCTTCTACTTTGGTGCCCTTGGCGATGTAGCTTTTTAACGATCTGATAATACCGTTCTTCCAGGTATTCAGCGATTCATCGTTTAGGTGAAGGTTGTCTACCATATGCACCACATCGGGAAGGGGCATTCCGTGGCGCAACACTCCGCTGATTAACTTGGCGTAATTCCAAAACTCGGGGTCAAACGAGCGCGATAGCCCTTCTATGGTTACGTAATAACCGTCTTTGTCCTGATACCTGAAATCGTATCGGCTCTTGCCGGTTTCTTCGTCCTTGCCCTTGATCACAAAACCCTTTGAAACGGTCTTTGGCAAATGAAACGAATCTTCTGCACGACCGGTGAAAATTTCGTAAGGGCGGTCGTTGATTTTTCCAACTACGGCAATCCATTTTTCGGCGTTATTGTTAAAGCGCACTACATCTGCTTCGAGCGATTTTGGGCGAATAGGCGCCGATGTTTCGGGGATAAAGATCCCTTCGTCTTTCTTCTCGGGCTGGTCTGAAACAAGCACTCCCGAGCGAGACCCATCGCGGTATACGGTAATTCCCTTACAGCCGCTTTCCCAGCCGGTTTGGTAAATCTCGGCAACCATCTCTTCGGTGGTTTCTTTCGGGATGTTTACGGTTACGCTAATGGAGTGGTCTACCCACTTTTGAACGGTTCCCTGAAGACGCACCTTGTTTACCCAGTCTACGTCGTTGGCAGTGGCTTTGTAATAAGGCGATTTCGCGATAAGCTTCTGCAGCTCTTCATCGGGCCACAATCTTACTTCTTCCAGGTCGTAGCCTTTGAGCTCAAGCCATTGGGCAAATTGATGGTGAAATACAGCGTACTCCTGCCAGTGGTCTCCCACGTCGTCTACAAAGTCGGTGCGGCCGTTTTTGTCGTTGGGGTTTATTTTCTTTCTGCGCTTGTAAGAGACCATAAACACCGGCTCGATACCCGAAGTGGTCTGCGTCATTAAGCTGGTGGTGCCCGTTGGAGCGATGGTTAAGGCAGCGATGTTTCGACGGCCGTGTTCCTTCATGTCTTTCAACAATTCCGGATCTGCTTTTCCCAGGCGCTTTAAGAACGGATTATTCACTTCCCTTTTTGCATCGAAAATGGGGAATGCACCACGGTCTTTTGCCAGGTTTACAGAGCCGCGGTAAACCGATACCGCAAGCGTTTTGTGAACCTTCTCGGCAAAATCTATGGATTTTTTTGTGCCGTAGCAGATGTCCATCGCCGCCATCATATCTCCTTCGCCGGTAATGCCGATGCCCGTTCTGCGGCCTTCAATACACTTTTCGCGGATATTATGCCACAGGTTGCGCTCGGTGCGCTTTATCTCGGCTCCTTCGGGGTCGGCATCGATTTTTGCGAGGATCGCATCGATTTTCTCCAGCTCCAGGTCGATGATATCGTCGGCAATGCGCTGCGCCATTCGGGCATGATCTGAGAATTTTTCAAAGTTAAACGAAGCTTTTTCCGTAAAGGGCTCTTCCACGTAGCTCAGAAGATTTATGGCAAGCAGGCGGCAAGAGTCGTAAGGGCAAAGCGGAATCTCGCCACATGGATTGGTAGATGTGGTTTTAAAGCCTTTGTCGGCGTAGTTATCTGGTATAGATTCTCTGATTACCGTATCCCAAAAAAGCACTCCGGGTTCGGCCGATGACCAGGCGTTGTGAATGATTTTATCCCACAAACGCTTCGCGTCTACTTCACTCTCGTAAAGTGGCGTATCAGAATCGATGGGGTATTTTTGCTTGTAGGTTGTTCCAGCTTTAACGGCTTTCATAAAGTCGTCGTCTATTCTAACCGAAACGTTAGCGCCGGTTACTTTGGTGCCATCCATTTTAGCATCTATAAAGCGCTCGGCGTCGGGGTGACGCACCGAAATGCTCAGCATCAAAGCACCGCGACGGCCATCTTGAGCCACTTCGCGGGTAGAGTTGCTAAACCGCTCCATAAAAGGTACCACTCCCGTAGATGTGAGCGCCGAATTTTTCACCGGCGATCCGGCGGGCCTGATATGCGAAAGGTCGTGGCCTACTCCCCCTCTCCGCTTCATAAGCTGCACCTGTTCTTCGTCGGTTTTCATAATTCCGCCGTACGAATCGCTTTGTCCGTCGTTGCCAATTACAAAACAATTCGACGCGCCATTCGCTGGTGCATATCATCGGGCGTTGCTTCAAAGATATTTCCGTACGAATCTTTGAGGGCGTACTTATTCAACCATACTCCGGCCGCGAGTTCGTCGCCGTTAAAGTATTTCACACTTGCTTCAAGGGCTTCGTCGTAGGTGAGCTTTCCCTTGGCATTTTCTTCTTTCACTGGTGGATTCAACGTTTCGGTTTTCATTATATAGTGGGATTAATTAATTTCAAAAGCGGACCTTAAAAGTACAGTATAAGAACCGTTTCGACCTACCCTAAATTGGTCATTTGAGGGGATTCCATTCACACAAACCTGTTTATATCGGCTGTATCTCATGCGGGCTTTGGGTTCCCGATACGGATAAACTTTTCCACGTGCATTGTGAATATGTCGCCAAAAATATCACCCACCTTGCTCCCGATATTCTACGAAATATTTTGTTAGGAAAACGACCAATGGCCTTTGCCCGTACGTTAAAAATTTAACGTTGCGGAAATGCCCGAAGGCACCGATCGCAGGGTGAGCAATACATCATCGCCGAGTAAAACAGACTTGTGAACCCAAACCATGGCGAGGTCGAAAACAAACAAAAAGGCGCCTTGCATTACCATCGATCTTCCGTAGCCCCGAAGTCGCTGCGCATTTTTTGAAACTGTTTTTGAGCGCTCCATCAAAAAGATCCCTCCCGCTATGTAGGCGAGATCCAACCCGGCGTTAAAGAGCAAAATTTTGTCCATGGAGATTTGTTCCTTGTAGAGATCCAGGGCGGTTTCGGGATGGGCCAGGTTTACTGCACTAAAATATCCAAACGCGGCAATTCCCAGGTTTACCGTATTCCAGATGGCGTTCATTTCGTGGAAGTATTTTGTACTACCGGATGTATTTGCCCGGAAGGCAACCCCGCCCGCAATATTCGCCGCTGCCCAACCGCCGAGAATAAGCATACCGGTTTTGCGAAATTCCTTTTCGGTTTCCCAACTTTCATCTAAAGTTTGGGCATGCAGCCCGGCTGCGCAAATGATAAAAATCAGAATTAATAAATGTTTTTTCATTTGAATGATGTGCGATTTTACAAGATACACTTTACAAAATGAAACACCACTTTATAGGAGAAGTTCAGTTCAATCTTATCGGTAATAACCTTCGTTGAGGCGGTAATAATCTATCCGTCTTGATGTGAGCCTGTATCCAATCCCAAACTCCAACATTGCTCCCGTAGCCGAATCGAAATCAAACACGAGGTAGCGCGCACCAAGGTGCAGGTTTAACGCGTGTTTTTCAAGCGCGGTGACACCAAACGAGTTTACTACCCGGCGCTTGCCAAAACGCACCGGCCGATTTAAAACTACTCCGGGGCTAAAACCAGTAAATTGAACAAGGTCCTGGTTTTCATCATTATCAGGTGAAACAACATTTTGGATGGCATAAGCCATTTCAAACTGGAGATGAAAATCGCTCAGCCACCTGCCAACTGTTAGTCCAATAAGCAGGGTTGGTGGATGTGTGTTTTGCTCTTCGCTTCCACTGATGGGATATTCTTCGCGCAGCTTATTCCCGTAAAAAGACATCGACATTCCCAAAGATACATCAGACCCGGTGGTATAGGTAAGGTCAATTTTCATTCCACCGCCAAGCGCGAGATAGCGGGTGGGTTTTCCAACAAATTGATTCATTACTCCACCAATTAAAACGTCCAATCTTCTATTTGATATGCTTACCGTATCGAAATCATCTACATAAAAAGGCTTACGATGTACGTATGGAAAGATCTTATGAGGATGGTTTACGGCGTAAGTTGGGTACTGAAAGCGCATAAAGTAAAGTGATGGCTTTGGAATTCCATTCTGCATAGCGGGTTTAAAAGGCGGAATAGATTGCTGTGCAAAAAGGCTATCTCTTATGGCTCTGTTTTGCACGCCATTTACATTTTCGAGTTTTGCCACACCGGAATCGCTAACTGAAAAAGCCAACTCCACGTTTACACTATCCAGCAGCGCTCTTTGCTCGGGTGTAAACTCAATGTCGTAATAATAGAGCGCTAGCCTGTGTATGCCACCGATGGGCTCTGCGTCGGTTTCCATATCGGCAACCTGTGCCGAGGCGAAATGAGCGAGAATGAAAAAAATTAATGCAGGTAAAAGCTTCAACGAGTTAAGTGTAAATAGATAAAAAGGTAACTCCAGACTGATAAATATCATTCTTTCTATTGCCGCAGCCAAGTAATTTTGCATAAAATCTAACCCCTATGAGTCTCAAAGACAAAGTGATTGTTATTACCGGTGGAGCCGGTGGAATAGGCCTGTCCACAGCCAAACTATTTATCCAGGAAGGTGCAAAAGGCATCGCCCTTGTCGACTACAGCAAGGAGAATCTGGATGAAGCCGAAAAGGAATTAAACAGTTCTAAGGTGATTTGCATTCAAGCCGATGTATCTGAAAAAGACGATACGGAAAGGTTTCTGAAAAAGACATCAGATGCTTTTGGAAACATCGATATTCTATTTTTAAACGCCGGAGTAGAAGGCGTGGTAAAACCGATGACGGAATACCCGGAAGAAACCTTCAACCGCGTGATCGGGGTGAACGTAAAAGGGGTTTGGCTAGGGATGAAGTTCGGCTTTCCGTATTTGAAAAAAAATGGTGGGGGTTCGGTAATTATTACTTCATCGGTGGCCGGCTTATCGGGCGAGGCAAACGTGAGTGCCTACATTGCCAGTAAGCACGCCACCATTGGGCTAATGCGAACAGGAGCTAAAGAAGGAGCCCCGGATAAAATAAGGGTGAATACCATAAATCCATCTCCGGTAGACAACCGCATGATGCGCTCGCTGGAAGAAGGTTTTGCGCCTGGGGCTGCAGAAGCAGCTAAAGAACAACTCACCCAGCGCATACCACTGGGCAGGTATGCCACCAACGAAGATATCGCAGATCTGGCTCTGTTTCTCGCTTCAGATAAGAGCAAGTTTATTACCGGCGCAGTGCATGTGATTGATGGCGGAATGACAGCGTAACACGTGGTTTTCTAAGGGGTTTGATGGCTAAGTGAACTATTTGGTAAAGGGCAAAACTCATTTCATTCATATCCCACCAGTCCGCACACCCTGACCTGACAGGTTTTCAAGAACCTGTAAGGTCTCGGTAATTCAAAGCGAGTAGCGTGGTTTGAAGGGCTTCAAATATCCTTGGAGTTTTGATTAAAAAATGGATCGCCGGTGGAGCTCTACGCTAAAACCTTACAGGTTGGAAAAACCTGTCAGGTTACGCTACTGTATGGCTCGGAGCAATTTGCGAGGCTTAGTGGAATTGGGTTTTACCAGTTTCATTCATATCCCACCAGTCCGCAACCCCAATGACCTGACAGGTTTTCAAATACCTGTAAGGTCTCGGTAATCCAAAGCGAGTAGTGTGGTTTAAAGGGCTTCAAATATCAACGGGGTTTTGAGTAAAAGGTGGGCCGTCGCTGGAGCTTTACCCTAAAACCTTACAGGTTGGAAAAACCTGTCAGGTTAATCTGCTTTAAAACCCGGAGTCGGGGCTAAGTGGAATTAGGGTGTCT
>JAIVHP010000373.1 GCA_020201045.1 Flavobacteriales bacterium | reverse complement strand
GGGGATAGGTGTGCACAAGGAACCGGAACTTTACGGCGCCTTCCCCACCGACCCCTATTCGCATACACCCTGGCACCGGGGGGCTCAGCAACCGGGCATGACGGGGCAGGTTAAAGAAGATGTGTTGGTGCGCTTCGGCGAACTCGGGGTTTTTGTAAACGACGGAAAACTGCATTTCCAGCCATTTTTGCTGAAGAGAGAAACCTTCTCGGGACAGGCACACGAATTTGAATTTCTGGATGTAAAGGGCGATTCGAACCGCATTACCATCCCCGAAAATGGACTGAGCTTCACCTACTGCAAGGTTCCGGTTGTCTACGAGCTTGCCGATACAAATGCTATTGAAGTTTCTTTTAGCGACGGCACCAAAACCCTTTTTGATGGACTCGAAACCGATAGAGAAATCTCGGGAAAGGTATTTGGAAGAAGCGGCGAAGTGAACCAAATCAAGGTTCGCATCACAAGAGAACGGTTGAAGTAATCTTAAAAAGAATTGGGTTGGCGTAGTTCCATCGCGTGCAGTCGGGCTCCACGCCGCAATACCTTTATAAGCGCTAAAATTAAACGCTTGTAAAGGGCTGAGAAATTTGATTTTCAATGTAAACAACAGACTGATCGGGTGTTTATGTGGTTGTTTATGAGATTTTTATAAAGGTGTCTACTCTTTGTCTACCTGCCATTTTAGGTGTCGGTATCCGTGGTGATTAGGTTTGATGTGCTAAAACCACAGACTTTGAAATCTGCCTTATTTACATTGATTATGGCATTTGCATGCTGCGCTGCATTCGGGCAGGCCATTCAAAGGCAAACCACGTCTGCAATGGGCTCGTCTTCTGTGCTCGAGTACAACCAAATGCGGTTGAGCATTCTCTCAAGCGTGGGGCAAGCTTCCGCAATCGGGTACGGGCGTGAGAACAAATTCCATCTCCGACAGGGCTTTATTCAGCCGTTTGGTTCTAATTTAATTTACTCATCTACAAGAAGCAGCGACTTAGAAGCGAATGTATATCCCAATCCCTTTCGCGACGCTTTCCAAATCGCTTTTGCAGAACCTTTATCTGCAACAATAACCCTATTCGATCTTACCGGAAAAGCACTCTTTCGACGGGCAGTTCAAAACGCAGACATGGTACCTGTTTCGGCCAGTCACATCGCACAGGGCACCTATATTCTGCATATTCAAAGCGGGTCAAAAACATTTAAAGGTATGGTTATAAAAATCTAACTATGAGACTATTAATTGTAGTTATCTTTGTTTTGTGTTTAGGGACTGTTCACGCCCAGCAGTTCTATGTAGAAGTAGGTCGTGTGGGCACCGGTTTCGACTACGAAGACTCAAACGGTGAGGGAATTGACAACATCTTTCCAGAGCAGCATTTTTCCTATTCCATCGGCTACCGCCATTCCATTTCCGAAAGATTTTACCCTACTATCGGCTTGGTTTACGCCACATACGGCGCCTATGGAAGCGATAATTTTTACAGCAACAGTTATTCATGGCGGATGGGCTATGCAGGGCTTTCGCTCGGCATGGAAGGTGAGGTGTACAAGACGGGGAATTTAAGGTTCCTGGCAAAAGTGGGCATCGAGCCCCAAATTTTAACAAGCGGTACACAAACCATAAACGGCGAAGTATTCAATTTGCGCGGAGTAGAGCAGTTCGAAAATCCTTTTATGTTCTTCAAAGCCGGTGCCGGTGCCAATTACTGCCTAAATTCTACCATTGCCCTCGGTTTGAAATATTATTACGGCAAAGGCTTTCCACTTGGCTCTTCCTCCGACCCGGAAATTCTTCGACTCAATACCCATACTGTAGCGCTTGGAATTACCGTGAGCCTTGGCCGCTGCGACTATTGCTTTAAATCGCATTTTAATAAGAAATAGCCATGAAGACCTTAATTACACTGATATTTTTTGCAAGTGTCCTACAGGCGCTTTCCCAAACCGATGCCCTGAGCTATCAGGCCATCATCATAGATGAAAATGAAAGGGAAATACCGGGGCTAGACATATCGGGAAACTACCTTGCCGAAACCGAAGTGAGTCTTCAGTTTACCATTTTAGACCAATTTGGAGATGCCGAGTACCAGGAAATTCAAACGGTAAATACCGACCGGTACGGAATGGTAAACTTGACTATTGGCCAGGGCGACGTAACTCCTGAGAGCAGTGGATTATTCAATGAAATAAGTTGGGATGGCACTCCAAAGCAGCTCGTGGTCGACCTGTCTATTCAGGGAGGCGAATTCAAAGAATTTACCAACGAAGAGTTGCTGTTTGTGCCCTATGCTTATCACCGGAATGTAACTGCAACGGGAACGCTGAACGTAGACGGTGAGTCTACCCTGAACAACTCCCTTACGGTTACGAATCAAAGTCCTACATTGCTATCCGGCAATCTTACAGTGGAAGGAGACGGATTTTTCGGCTGTATGTGCAGCAAACAATATAACATATGGCGTTCACTACCAGAACCGCGAAGATTATTACGTAGAGAACTATGGCCTGTACTTCAAATCGGGTGGTGCAGATTACGCAGAGTTTCTGGAAAGAGCCGATCACACTGAGATCCTGCACAAGGGCGATATTGTGGGGGTGAAAGGTGGAAAAATATCCAAACAAACAAAAGGCGCCGACCACATCATGGTGATCTCTACAGACCCCATTGTTCTTGGAAATATGCCTGATGATAGCCGTGCCGAATACTTTGAAAAAGTAGCCTTTCTGGGGCAGGTACCCGTGCGCGTGGTGGGCAATGTAAGCGTGGGCGACTACATCCTTCCGTCGGGAAACGAAGATGGATTGGGTGTGGGAAAACACCCGAACGAAATGCGGGTTGGCGACTACAAAGATATTTTGGGAGTGGCCTGGCAGGAATCCAGTTCTCCGGCAATGAGCCTTATCAATGTTGCAGTTGGGCTGAATGCCAACGATGTAAGTATCCAGCTCCAAAAACAAGAAGAGCGCATTGATCGGCTGGAAGCAAAGGTTGCTGACATTCTCGCGACCCTAAGCGGAATAGATGAAACATCGAAGCCCAAAACTAAGCCTGAGCCAAAGAAAGAAGTGGTTGGGAACGGGTCGATCCTTTCCGAAGAAGATTTTGAAAACTGGTTGGATGAGTACGGCTATATCTTTGAATACTACATGGACAAACTGCGCAAGGAGTATGAGGAAAGGGGAATTGACTACAAACGCCACGACGATATTAGAAAATGGGTAGAACAGCCGCTCGAAGAGATGCGCACCATGTACCGCGGCGCTAAAATGGCAACGCTTTGGAAGAATTTTGTAGAGCTCTATCCCGAACAGTTCCAGACTAAGTAGTGTCTGTCTAGAGAGTCCATTATCGGCGTTGCACTTCTTTTGTAAACCCGCATCGGCGGGCAGGCAGTCACCCGATCCATATCGGGGCTCCCTGCCTAAAGAACCGGCAGGCAGGCTTGTTTTTTAGAACTGCGGCGCTTTGCTATAGAACTCTATGATCCAGCCACTCGAGTGTATTGACAAACACTAAGTAGTACTTTCGCCCCATTTCTATCCAAAAACAGAAACCCCCACAACCAAGGGAAGTCGGTCACGGGGGTCTCATGCTATGAAACAGAATGCTTCTAAGCTACTATAATATCCATAAACAGCCAAAAAAAGACTCGAAAATATTTGATAATGCGTCAATTACAGGATGTCCAATTCTTCGTATTCCCTGGTTTTATGTGGGGTTTTTCATCGCGAAAATCCAATTTTCTGCGGAAGTATATCGTTTGAGTCAACTGTGAAAATGAAATCTCGAGCTAAATTCTAAAGCTCAGCGGTAAAGGGCTGATTCTTCTGGTAGAGATGACAAAAGTCCTGTTTTAACCTGATAATTATCAGGTTTCGTTCACGCGCGCCCCTATAGTTTTGTATCGCAATAAAGAAACTACAGCGATATGAAGTTTGAGTTAAAAAGTGTTTACCTGTTTTTATTGGCCATGTGTACTGCTGTGTATGGTATGTCGCAAACCCACACAGTGGTGAACGATCAAACTACCGTAACGGTGATCGGAACATCATCTATGCACGACTGGGAGAGCGATGTGGAGCAGGTGAGTGGAAGTGGGACTTTTAAAGTAGAATCGGGAAGGGTGACGGATATAAGCGACCTGAAGATAAACTTTAAAGTGAAATCTATCGAAAGCGGGAAGTCTAAAATGAATAGCCTCACCTACGAAGCTTTTAATGCCGATGCAAATCCAAATATTCAATTTGAAATAACAGAAGTGATATCGGTTGATGGAAATCGGGTGAAAGCAAAAGGCAAACTATCTATGGCTGGCAGCTCAAGAGAAATTTCTCCATCTGGAGTACTCACCATTTCCGGGAAAGCCATTACCATAAAAGGCAGAGAAAAAATTGACATGACACAATACGGAATGGATCCACCCACGGCCATGTTTGGGGCAATAAAAGTGGGGAAAACCGTAGATATTGAATATGAAGTTACATTTAAATGAAAACCTATAATAACCAGAATATGAGATTGTTAAAATTAGCAATAACCACGTTATTGCTCAGTGGATTTACAGCGGCATTCGGGCAGCATAACCTGCAGCCGGAAATGCAGAATTTCAGGAAACCCGGTTTTGAAGGGGTGAATGTTTTTGAAGCTCCCAAGGCGGACACCGTCAATTTTGATGGTTTAAAAGTTCGGCTTGGCGGTGATTTTGCCATGCAGTTTCAGGGTTTGAGTCACAGCAATTCCGGAACGGATACTTTGATAAACCTGGGATCTAACTTTAATCTTCCAACGGCCAACCTAAACGTTGACGTTCAGATGGCCGACGGGATACGTTTGCACTTGCGCACATACCTTTCTTCTCGCCACCACCCCGAAGCATGGGTGAAAGGAGGGCATTTGAATATCGAAAAACTCGATTTTATCAAGGAAGGCTTTTTGTCGGGTGTAATGGATAAAGTGACCATCCGTGTAGGGCTCGACGAGATTAACTATGGTGACGCCCACTTCAGGCGCTCAGACAATGCCGGTGCTATTTACAATCCCTTCGTTGGAAACTACATCATCGATGGGTTTACCACCGAAGCGTTTGGAGAATTCTACTTCCGCAGCAACGGTTTCCTGGCGATGGCCGCTGTTTCTAATGGAAAGCTTAACCAGTCTGTGGATAATGGAACCGAAGATGTTGAAAACACTCCGTCCTTTTACGGAAAGCTGGGTTACGACAAACAAATAGATCCAGACCTTCGCCTAAGGTTAACCGGTAGCGCTTACTATAATAACGGCGACCAAAGCATCTTCCTGTACAACGGAGATAGGGCCAGCAGCCGATATTACAATGTAATGGACAACATCAACGGCGATGGAACCGATTGGAGTGGTAGATTGACGTTTACCGTACCGGAATTGACTTCTTTTCAGATCAATCCCTTCGTGAAATATAAAGGCCTGGAGTTTTTCGGGATTTATGAAATGATTGCCGCGAAGACCTTTGGTGACGAAGACCTGACCTATACCCAGCTTGGAGCCGAAGCACTCTACCGATTTGGCGAACACGACCAACTTTACATCGGTGGTAGATACAATACCGTAACGGGCGACGATACGGCCGAAGGAAGAGATATTACGCGATTTAACGTTGGTGGTGGCTGGTTTATCACCGACAATATTATGGCGAAGGTGGAGTATATGCAGCAAACATACGACGGCGACGGATGGGCTGGAAGATTTGACGAAGGAGAATTTAATGGTGTAGTTGTAGAAGCGGTAGTGAGCTTTTAAATGAATCCGAAGAAGAACATAACTCAGTTACCCTATGAGCACTGCTGCTATTATCTATTTTGATAACTGTTTATCTGGATAGCCATACGCAAAAAAATAGCGCTGACGCTTGAGCTCCGCCGAAGGGCGGAGGAACGGTGAGAAAATGGACAAGCAGGGCGTGTTTTGCCGAGAACACAGCCCCGAAACAAGTTCGGGATTTCGCAAAAGGCTTAAGGGTGCAAGCACGCTGTGAGAATTCCATAAGAGAAACGCTGATATTTGTTCTCACTGGTCGCTTGCGACCTTCTGCGAACTCATCGATTTGAGCTTTGGTTGTCCATTTTCTCTGTGTACCTCCGCCATGCGGCGGAGTCCCAGTATCAGCGTTAATTATTACTGAAAATAAACCAAAAAAATAGCACCGATGCTTGTGCTCCACCGAATGGCAGTGGGGACTGAGATCCCCGAAACGAGTTCGGGGTTTCGCAAGATGCTCTTAGCTCAACATCAGTAAGTTAGATGCTTAGTTATATGATGGGTTTCTAATTTCAGCAGAAAGGCGTACTCTAAAGCAACTTCTTTTAATCGCTCGAAGCGACCCGATGCGCCCCCGTGTCCGGTAGACATATTGGTAACCA
>JAIVHP010000131.1 GCA_020201045.1 Flavobacteriales bacterium | reverse complement strand
AACTGCGGGCACAGCAAGTGTGCGTGATTTAACCGAAAAAGTCAAAACAAAAACGGGCTGCCATTTCTGGCAGCCCGTTTTTTAGTTTACAGAGGTTGTATTACCGTTTGATCATTTTTTTGGTGAGCAGCTCGGTATCGGCGTAAAGGGAGTAGTAGTACGCGCCCGGGGTATAGGTAGACGCATTCCAGCGTTCCGTATACCGCCCTTCGCTCAATTGCATATTAAGCAGCACGTCCAAAACTCGTCCATTCGCATCGCTTATTTCCAGGCGAATTTGTGCGGGTTCGTGAATGGTGAAATTGATGGTTGTTTCCACATCAAATGGATTCGGGAAATTTTGCTGCAATTCAATGGCGCCCGTTTCCGAACGTCCTTTTTCTACCGGAGCGTTTCCACAGCAGTTGCTCATTTTGCTTTGCGTGCTTTGAAACGATTCCATCATGGAGTTCATTTGGTTTTGCATTTCTGCTATTTGCTCTTCCTGGCTTTGAAGTTGCTCTGTTAAGTTGGCTACCTGGTCTGCCAGTTCATTGTTTTCTTCAATTTGAGCAGCCATTTCTGCGTTTTGTTCTTTGAAGCCGGCAATTAAGATTGGTATTAGATCATTATATCGGACCGCTCTGATTTGGAGAGGTTCGCCAACTATATTGCCATCTTCGTCAGTAATACTAGGCGTTGTCATGCTAATAACCAATTCAGGTAAAACTTCTTCTAAGTCTTGTGCTATTAAACCATATTCCGTACCCGACGGTAAATTAAGAAATTCATTTTCCTGAATAAATTCATACATCTTTGGTTGCAACTGGGATAGAATTTCACTTGCATTTTCGATTTCTTCTATATTGGTTTTAAGGTTTCCGTCGCTTTGCTGATAGCCTTGAGTAGCGTAAACCGCTCCTTGAAAATATCCAGCCCAGTTATTGGTGCCTCCGGTACCCACCCGGCCAAGAATGCCAGCGGCAAAAGGGTTTTGTACGGAACTATTCAAAGCACCAACTCCCTCGACTCCAACATTATTTATTCCTCCACGTGAAAGACCGTAAACACCCCAGTGGCGATTCGCGCTATCACTGGCATCAGCAATCCCTTGAAGTCCGGTCGCTGACCCACCTTCAAAGGTGATGGCTTGACCCCTTGCTCCAACAGAGACTTTGGTGTTCTGAGCCAAAAAATCGCCTGCAATAGCAAGATTGATATTTTCAAAGTTTGTGTTATCGACAACAGATTCGATTCCTAATTTCAGGGGCACGGTAGATTGGCCGACGTTCGCAAAGCAGTCATTGTAAAAAATAGCTGCCGTGTTTTCTGTATTGTCGGGAATATCATTTCTAAATTGAACATCCAATCTCGCTCTGGGCTGTCCGTATGAGCTGCCTATACCCAGCGGCATTGTGCTAAAATCACCAATACCCACATTTCCCATTGGAGTAATTCTCATAGTCTCTCTTCCTTGATCTTCACTTGATCCAGGTGCACTAGTGGTGTTAGAAGAAAGAAACAAAAAGCGCAGATTATCAGGTCCCTGAGCAGGCAAATAGTCATCATTGTCTCCCCATGCTACAACAGCGTCTCCACCAGTCTGAGAACCTGAGCCATCAGGGTCCTGAAGCATTCCGGTATACATAAAATCACCGCCAGCTCCATAGGTTGTACCCACATTCATCCACTGTCTTTGAAATCCAAGGTTTATACCTTCACCCATTTGGAGAATACTGAAAACATCAGTCTGAAATTCGGTGTTATCTGAGGGCATCCAGATTCTGAGAGCGTTATTAACGCCAGCTACGGAGTTGTAACCCGCCCAATTTTCACCCCAAATACGCATTCTGGGCCAATTGTTTTGACGTACGGTAAGTGTTTCATTTGTGTTGTCATTCCACCCAAGAAACCCCATCGGTATAGGGTTTGCAGTGGGGTTATTTGTTTCATAGGTTACCTGAGCCTGTATGCTGCAGGCAAAGCTCATTGCGAATATTGCAATGAAGTATTTTAGAGTTTTCATTTAAGGTGTTTTTATAAATTTTTGTTTTTGAACACCTTGTTTTGTTTGTATTGAGATGATATAACTGCCTGATGCAAGACTAGAGAGATCTAGTTTATTCGGTGCGTTAGATTCAAAGAAAACTAATTTGCCCCGCAAGTCTGTAATCCAAATTGAGTGAATCGTCTTTTTAGATTCAATACGTACAATCCCTGAACTCGGATTCGGATAAATCTTGAACCGATTTGGTGATATTCGGTTATCTGTACTGAGTAAGCCGCAATCAGAAGGGTCAGTTCCAACACAAACGTTCTCAATAAAATAGTAAGTATTTAATAATATCTCATTAGGATTCGTGTCTATAAAGTCTATTTGATTTTGATTGAGATCAAAAAAGTTACCAATCGCCAAATGCGTGTATGCCTCGTCAGCTGTTACCCATCCGGAAATAATATTCCACCCGGCTGAATCTAAAAGCAACTGATCATCATAAACATGGGCGACATTATCAAAGCCAATAGGGTCTGAAATATTGTCGTAAACTTGTGTGGTAAGCAATGCACCCAAATGGCTACTAGCGCAATTACAATTCGCATGGAAACCACCTCCAAAAGTCCTGTTCCAGTAGAGTTCGATATAGTAATCTACGCCGACCGTCAGCGGTTCAGAAAGCTCAATACCCATAATCTCTCGATGATTGTTGTAGGTAATTCCAATTAAGCCTCCGTATCCGTCTCCACTTAATGTTTGCTGAAATCCATGGGTGTCATTATGAGGTGTTCCTACAAACCCACTTTCATCACAAGCATTGAAATAATCAGCAGTTCCTAAAAAAGATGTCCAACCTTCTGCTCGTTCTATTTGAGAATGGTCATCAGGACAATCAGAAAAACTTTCAAAATCCCCATTTGGCACAAGATTTTGTGAAAACGAAGAAGAAGAGATGAAAATTAGAGTGAATAGGTATATATATTTCAATAAAAACAAGATGTTCAAATTTAATTAGTGAAATTTCCCCTTTATACCGGGGTGGTTATCTCATTTCGCAAGATAAGCGTGTAAACTACCTGTCTTGTCCGGTAGATATACAATCGTTATTTTTGTCACGACATAATCACCTCCTTTTTTAGGTCACGTTTGGTTATGATCATTGAACCGGGGAGTGTCCGCTCTCCGGTTTTTTTGTTTTCTAAAATGTTTTGCAGCAGATTAACTCTAACTCTACATCAATGCTTAAATTTAGTTAAAAAGGGTTGGTTTCCAAGTTTTCGCAGAATTTCGCTCCTTGCGCATGGCCTTCGGCCTTTAAGGGTTTACCTGAGATCACGTCCTTATTTTTAAAGAGACCTGCCTACCGGTGGTGGGTTTCTATACCAAAGCTCAGGTCAAGCCGGAACCATGCTCGAAATCATGAGAATGAGATGGACAATTTCGAGTTAATCAATCTGCAAGAACTGAGAAGTTATTCCCAATTGTATGCGGAAGTCGGCGTACTGTCCATCTATAAATGCCGTAGTAACATCTATTCTGAAAAACCGAAAAATATTATCAACGCTGTAGCTCACTTCGGTGTAGTTGTTTACCGATGGGGTGATCAGGTGGTTGATGTTGATGTTTTCCTTTACGCCTGTCAGCCGAAGCGCCGTAATATTGGTGAAGAGAAACTGCCTGAATTCATAGTTAATATAGGTGCTCAGGTATTCCCGGTCGGTGGAGAATTGGTAGAACGGCGCAATGGAATACCCCGACATTTGGCTGTAGCGGGTAAAGACGGTTTCATTGCCCATAAAATGGGCGAAGTCCATAAAATCCATGCGGCGGTTATTGAAAAAATATCCACCTTCGGTGCGCACGGATATATCTCCCATTAAATTGTTACATCGAGCCGGAGCTTCACCGCCCGCGATTCGCCAAAACCCGCTTCCGGTGCTTTGGGGTTGTCTGGCACATTGGAAGTGTACTCGCCGCTACCCAGCTCAAGCCAGTGCTGGTCGGTATTGTTGAAGAGCTCGGTTCGGTCTATTACGCTGATTCGCGGCGTAAACCGCAGGTTGTGGGCTGGCTTAAAACTCCAGTAGAGATCGACGTAGCGCTGATCGAAAATTTTCATGAAGTTTCGCTTGGCCATCAGCGACGAGATGGTGTTTGTAAAAGGGGCAATTGGGGTAAACCGGTTGAACTGCCGATAGTAATACCCCGCGGCAAGCCGAATGGAACTTCTCTTTAGGCTACTTCCGTATTTGTACTCGATGTGGGCCTTTCCCTGCAATTGATTTCGCGCGAAAGCGTAACGACCTGTAGGCACAATTTCCAGGCGTTTATCCTTTCCAAACCGCTTAAAATAAGATGCCTTGTACTCAAAGTTAAACCCGTCAACAGTATTGAAGTTAATGCTCGAAAAAGGTTGGTGCAATCGCAGATAGTTGCCTTTACCCAGGCTGTAGGTATTCCCGAAAAGGATGTCTGTGAGCGCAAACTTTCTGGCACTTCCATCTGAGAGGGTGTCGCCTTCCTGCTTCTTTTTTTCTTCGGCCGCCAGGCTGTCCTGCACGGCATATCCCTTTTCTTCGCGTTCGGTAAGCGGCACCGGTCTCATCTCGGCCCAATACGCCGAATCGTTTTTCTGCGCGAGCGAGTCGATTGTTACGATACGCTCTTCTACTACCACGGGCTCAGTCGACTTTTTGAGCTCCATTTTTTCATAGGTTTTCATGAGCTTCCGAAGCTCCTTCCGCGTGAGGTCTTCGGCGCTTAGGAGTTTTTCTTCCGCTTCGGCGCGCTTAACTTCCTTTTTCCCGGGCGGTTCGGCATCCCTCGATTCAATCGCTTCTTTTTCGGTTTTCTCATCCAGCACAGTAAACTCCGTTCCCAGATCGGGATTTATTTCAATCTCGTAGTCGCGCACGGCGGCGAGGTATTGAAATTCGAATCCAAAGCCGAGAATCTTCCCTTCGCCGTCGTAGCGGTGCGAAACCGGCATCCACACGTTTTCTTCAACTGGCGCGAATACCTGGCGGATATTGATGTCGATTCCCTGAATGGTCGCGACGAGGTTTACGCTGTGAATGCACCACAGCTCTTCCACTACGTAAATGGTTCCGGCTACCACATCTTCTCCGCGGCTGCGCGGAATAACGTCTATCTCGCTTATTTGCCTGCCGCGATCCGTGAAAGTTCGCTGGTATTTGAACTTGTAAAAGGCAAATGCCTTGGTAGAAAATGGCGATACAAACCCGGCCACTTTTGGCTCGTACAGCGATGAGCTGATGTAGTTCATCGGGTTGGTATTCTGGTCGTCGCCCTGTGATTTGATGCTAATTACCCGCTCTTCGTACTTGCCCGGCCGGGTGTAGGTAATCTCCGATACCGACTCGGTAACAAAGGTGGCCGAG
>JAIVHP010000372.1 GCA_020201045.1 Flavobacteriales bacterium | reverse complement strand
AAGTTTGGACGCTAAAAGTGCAATACGGGCAGATGCCGGAATAGCATCGTCTACCCTGAATTTTCCGCGCATTAAAAACCCTGAGCCAAAAGCGCGGATACCCTTTTGCAGCTCTGCGAATTTCCTTTTCTCATCATCTGATCCACCGCCGTGTTTTGCAATAATCAGGCAAGTATAAATGGTGTCGAGCAGAACAGACCTTGGTGCTAATTCGTATTTTGGATTTTCATTTTTTCGATATTCGATTTCCCGATTAGCAAACGCATCGAAGCTTGCAGCTATTATTTCCATGTTTTGAACTTGCTCGAATAACTTGCTCAAATCAAATAGCTGCTTGCAGATTTCCATGGAGAATGGCTGTTTGTTCTTTCCCTTGAAATAGGGAATACCAATAGTATTTGGGGCAAAAGCCGTGAGTTTATCACCTGTAATTGAATCAATAGAAGGCACGGTAATCATGGTTTTACTGTCGGTCTCTATCCATTTTGTTTTTACCGGGGTCTCTATTTGCTCAGGGTAGATAGAATCTTCGATGAGCACGTCCAATAAAATGGTTCCCGAGCCTTGCTGTTTGGTTTTGAATGAAAACTTGTAATGTGCTTTTGGCACTCCAGGCTGGTAACTCCGATGTTCGTCTAACTCGAAACCATTAAAATTTGAAGAACTTATTACTTTCTGGAGAACAGCTTCGAGCTCATCTCGTTCAGTTTTACAAATGATGTCGATGTCAATAGAGAAAAGATTGTCTTCTTCTAACAATAAAACAAGACTGGTTCCACCTTTAAATATAAAGATTAGGCCATTGGCTTTGAGCTGTTCTAACAGGTGAAGTGCGTAGATCATTTTCTCAACAATGATCTTGTCGATACGTTTGTGATCCTTTTGCTTTTTAAAGCTATCCAACCACTCTTCTGTAAAACAGTGCTCCTTTATCATTCGATAATGTCTTTTACAAGATGGTGCATGTGAGTTGTCATAAACTGTTTGATTTCCCGTTCCCTATCTCTCCTTTTTGCATAACTGAAGATTTTGGTGAAATTGATTGCGTAGTTGGTTATCGCATTTTCGTAAATGTGCATCAATTCGGAGCCTTGCAGGTAGTAAAACAGCTTTTCTTCGGCAAACAGATCAACCAGTACTTTTTCGAGTAAGGGAGTATAGAATTTCACCTTTTTTTCTGTTCTTCTTACAACTGGCGAGCGGGTAATCAGTTTTTTGATGATTACGGGATTATCGCTTTCCGCGATGTAGAAGTCAATATCCTTATCATCCGGGTTCAGAAAGAGCTCATTTCTCGAACGGTCTTTCAGTTCATAGTATAGAGACTCGATGAAGTCCTTTTCAATTTCAATCAGTATAATTCGTTTACTCGACTGATGTAAAGAAAATTCATTGAGCCATTTAGTTTCCCAAATGCAATGTTTGACGTTCTCAAATTTTTCTGTGATCGGTCGCGCCAGCTTAATGAGTTCTTTAGATATGCCAGGGTTATATTTTGGCATGTGTGCAATAACGTAACGATCTTTCTTAATCGGCCTGATGATGTTTTTATTTTTCAAATCATAGATCCGCCAGCCGAAAGTTCCCTCCTTCAGATCGGGTTCAAAATAAAGAAAGAATTCAAAGAGGTCTTGCCTGGTAAAAAACGCTTTGTTTTTAAATTCTTCGATCAGTCTATTCTCTATGATTTTAGGCATTTTAATTCGAACTTTCACCAAAGTTACACAATATTGGCATATATCAGAAAACAAAAAAATGCCAGTAAATAAGATAAATGGCAAATATGAGAAATTGAAAATATGGAAGTTTTGGCTCTCAGGGCTTTATTAAGGTGCCAAATCTGAGTGGGTAGTCTTCGATAAAACGAGGTCAATAAGGCCTTGTTTCCATGGATGTAAAATTCCGAAATGGGGGTGGTCCGCGGCAGCGAGATTACTTCATTTCAGCGAGTTCGGCTTGTAATTTTTTTGGCAATCCAGCTACCACTAAATCGTAGGAGTCGTCAATGAGTTGGTAGATGAGCGCTTCGGGTACGCCCTGCTCTAGTTTCACCCCGTTCCAGTGTTTTTTGCTCATGTGATACGCAGGTACGATTCCATCGGGGTATTCTTCGCGAAGCACAAGCGCCCTTTCGGGGTCGCACTTTGCCGAAAACCCGGTGAAGTCATCGATATTGGCAATGGAAAACATTTTACCCATCACCTTAAAAACCAAAGCACTCGAATCAAAAGGAAAAGATTCGGTAACGCCTTTTTTTCTGAGGCAATACGCGCGGTATTCTTCTATATTCATAGCTCTTGAAGTTGGTAAAGAATGGGCTTACTCGGTGAAGCATCGTTCTCAAAAGCCGCAATTTGAAGGTTGAGAAGGTAGTTTCCATCGGAGATATGATCGGCGACAAAAACCATTTCAGAGATGGTGCACTCGCGGTCGTCGGGTCTGTTTCCATGCCAAAAGGCCCGATGCGCCAGCAGTTGGCCGCCGTCTTCTTCGCGGTCTACAGAGGGAAGATCGGTGAGAAAGTGTTTCACGCCGATCTCTCGGATGTGTTGAAGTGCTTCGGGCTCAAAAAAGGTGGGGTTGGTGTTGGAGTAATCGCGCTGTAATTTTTCGGCGGAATTTGGAAGGGTGCGTACTACCAACCCTTGCGGTGCACCCGGTTTTATTTTGCCGCGAATTTGCTTTGCCGTAATTACCTTGTCGCCTTTTTTGATATGATCGCGTTCGGCTCCGGTATATATTTCGGGCTCAATAGAAATAAGCTCGCAGAGAAAGAAAAAAGTTTTGAGGGTTTGATTGATCGACACCATTTCTCGATCGATATGACCCACTGTTTCGGTGTGGGTTCCATGGCCATGGGGATTAAACCAAATGTTTCTGAAGTTTACATTGCCTCCTGATTTTACACTTCCGGTAAACCGCTCAGTCATTACAGGTTCTATTTTCATCGGATCCATATACCATGCTCTCGGTCCGCCCGGGCTTAGGGGAATCGAAATGTCAAGGGGTTTCGATAAATCGGCCGATAGGTTTTGACGTCCGTTCTTCAGTTCAATTTTCATGGTTCAAAATAAAGAAATCGGCGGCAATACCATCTGCAAAGAATAGCCCTTTGCGCGTAAGTGCTAAGCGCGAGTTGTGGATATCGGCCATTTCGTTTTCGATTAGCTTATCGATTTCGTTGCGGTAATTTTGGGCGATATCGATGTCGAAACGCTTTTTTCCCATTTGCAAATCTATTCCCTTCGATGTTCGCAAGCCCGTCATCACCCACTCGTTAAAGCGGTCGGTAAGTGTTAAATCTTCGGCCGTGGAGGGAAGGCTGTTTTCGTGTAGGGCTTTTAGATACAAAGCGTTGTTTGAGACATTCCACGACCGGGCTATTCCGTTAAAACTATGGGCTGCAGGGCCCAGGCCGATGTATTTCTCTCCGTGCCAATACGCCGAATTGTGGCGGGAGTGGAACCCTTCTCTGGCAAAGTTGCTCACTTCGTATTGCTCCAGGCCGGCGGCATCCATTCCTTCAATGAGCATCTCAAACTGAGCCTTTGCCGCTTCTTCGTCTACGGGTTTTTCCTTTCCTTTCTTCACCCAGTGACCGAGTGCGGTTTGAGCTTCTACCGTTAAACAATAGGCCGAAACGTGCTGAATATTTAAATCCACTACCCGCTTCAGCTCTTCCTTCCACACAGATTTTGTCAATTGTGGCAGTCCGTAAATTAAATCTATGGAGATGTTGTTAAAGCCAGCTTCGTGTGCGAGTGCCAGGCAGTTCAGCGCTTCTTTGGCGTTGTGGGCGCGATTCATCCACTTTAGCGATTTATCTGAAAAAGACTGAATTCCAATGCTCAATCTATTTACCCCGGCGTCTTTAAACGCTTTGAGCCGATCTGCATCCAAATCGTCGGGGTTTGCTTCAAGGGTAAATTCCACACCGGGCGCTACCCGGTAATTCCCGTGTATTTTATCGGCTATAGA
>JAIVHP010000130.1 GCA_020201045.1 Flavobacteriales bacterium | reverse complement strand
CTCTCCGTGCATATGTCCGGCGCCCGAAAGCACAGCTATCTGCTCAGCCTGCAGTTGCGAGATGAAGCAAATGAAGACGAAGCCGCCGTCATCCTCACCGGTATGTTTCCCTCCGCCGAAATAACGGAGCGAACTTACGATGGTGTGAAAATCCGAAAGGTGAACTCTCCGGTATTCGATAGCGATATCTATTTTTTTACCCACAGCGGCTTGCTCGTGATCAGCCTTTCGGCCATTCTCGCCGAAGAATCGGTGCGCGCTATCCAACAGGATGCTTCTGTTACCGCCAACCCCGATTTCAACGAGGTGCGAAACACCCGAGGAACCAATGTCAGGGCAGAAGTTTACATCAATTACAAAGAGTTCAAATCGGTTGTAAAACCCTACGCCGACGGGCAGATCGCTTCTCATTCTTTCTTCACCCGACCTTACGCGGAGTGGAGCGCCCTCGATCTTTCGCTGAAGGCCAATGCGCTTGCGCTAGACGGATTCCTTACTTGCGCCGATAGCACCGATGACTGGCTTGGAGCTTTTAGAAATATGGATGCCCCCAAGCTGGAACTCCTCGATTTTATGCCCAATAACACGGCATATTTCGCCTTTTTGGGTTTTGGAAACTACGCCACTTACTCCAAACAATACATCCGTACTGTGGAACGGGGAAATCAAAAATTTCAATTCGAATCTGCAATCAAATCGTACAACAAGCGCTGCAATTGCGATGCATCTTCCCTGGCACTCGACTGGATTGGAAGTCAGGCTGCTGCTTTTATCGTTGAACCCGCTTCAGAAAATTACAAGCAGAATGCCTTCGCTGCATTTCGCGCGGTGAGTGGCGAAAATGCCTGGGGGCAACTTTTGGAACTCGAAAACGCTTTGAATGGGGGCGAAGGCGATTCGGGAAATAACGGTTTTGAAGTCTACAAAGACTACGAAATCCATCAGCTTAAAATCGGCGGGTTTTACGGAGAAATTCTCAGTGAAACTTTCGCGAATATCGAAGATCCCTATTTTTCGAGATACGGCGATGTGATCCTGATGGCCAACTCGGTGAATGCGCTTCGAAATTTAATCAGCGCCATAGAAATGGGGCGCACACTTTCAAACGATGAAGGATTTCTCGAGCTGAGCGATAACCTTTCTACGAGGTCTAATTTTGTTGTGTACAGCAATCTCGCACGCTCGCCTTTGGTTTATCAAAATATCCTCAGCGAAGAAGATGCGGCGAAAATTGAAAAGCAAACCGAGCTTCTCAGGAAGTTCAACCAGGTAGACCACTACAAAAACGACCTCTACTACAACCACATCTACTTTAAACACGGACCGGAGTACAAGCAGGAAACCAATTCGCTCTGGGAGCTCCAGCTAAAGGCCGGTGTAGTTGCCAAACCGGTTTTTGTGGTAAACCACTACACCGAAGCACTCGAGATAGCCGTGCAGGATGTCGAAAATCGGCTATACCTGATTAGCAATACCGGGAAAGTGCTGTGGGAGCGACAGCTCGACGGTGAAATTATGGGCGAAATAGAGCAGATAGACGTGTACCGGAACCGCAAATTCCAGATGATTTTTAATACCGCAAATACCGTTTACCTGCTGGATAGAAATGGAAACGACGTGGAGTCGTTTCCCGTAAAACTTCGATCTCCCGCCACTGCCCCTATTGGTGTTGTAGACTACGACAACAGCCGCGACTACCGCATATTCATCTGCCGAAAAGGTGGGGTGATAGATTTGATAGATGGAATGGGAAACCCCGTTGAGGGGTGGAAGTTTGCCGATGCAAGCCAAAACCTGATTGCACCGGTAAAGCATCTGCGTATTAAATCTAAAGACTATTTATTCACGGCTAGCGAGTCGGGTAAAATCTTTTTACTCAACCGTCGCGGCGAAAACAGACACAAGGTAGATTTATCACTGGAGCGCCCATCTGCCGGCGAGTTCTGGATTGAGCTAGGGAGCCAAATAAAAGAGAGCGCTCTGCACTACGTAGATTCCTCGGGAAACGCTGTTGCACTAAGGTTCAACGACCGCTTTGACAAAGTGAAGTTGACAAATCAAGACATTTTATTCTTCGACTTTAAAGACTTCGACGCTGATGGCGAGAAGAATGTGATTACCCTAAGCGAAAAGGAAATTAAGACTTTCAGCAGCTCGGGCGACCCCATTTTCACCAGGCCCGTTTCCGGTGATGTCCGCGAAATTCAGTTTTTCAAATTCGCAGGAAATACCAATAGAATCGGGTACACCGAAAAAGGAGCAAACCAAATTTACCTGATCAATACAGGAGGCGAAATCGTAGACGGCTTCCCGCTATACGGATCTACTCCTTTCTCAATTGGCGACATGAATAAAGACGGCAACTACAACCTGGTAGTGGGCGGCGACGATGGTTTTATCTACACCTATGCCGTTAGTCCTTAATCCGCTCGCTGTACTGACCGTTTCGGGTATCTACGCGAATTTTATCGCCTATATCAATAAAAAGGGGTACCCGTATTTCGGCTCCGGTATCGATGGTGGCGGGCTTTAAGGTATTGGTCGCCGTATCGCCTTTTACTCCGGGCTCGGTGTAGGTAACCTCGGCATCTATAAATGAAGGGATCTCTACCATCAGCGGATTTTCTTCATCGGCGTGATATACAATGGTTACCACCATCTCTTCTTTTAAAAATTCTGGTTTTTCTACCAGGTGGCCTTCTATAAACACCTGCTCAAACGTTTCGGTGTGCATAAAGTGGTAGCCATTGTTCTCGGGATACAGGTACTGATAGGGGCGGTGCTCTATGCGAACAATTTCTATGCTGTGACCCGCCGAAAAGGTGTGATCCAGAACCTTGCCGGTTTCAATTTGCTTGATTTTTGTCCGAACAAACGCCGGTCCTTTGCCGGGCTTTACGTGTTGAAAATCAATTATCGTGTAGAGCTTGCCGTTGTGCTTTATGCAAAGCCCGTTTTTGATGTCAGATGTATTTGCCATAATTCAATATTAACAATTCTAATCTAAAGTTTACTGAGGTTTGAAGTTTTCAATTTCGATTTTTTGGTCGCAGAAAAAATACTCGTCTTCTTGTTGGTTCGATGCCACCACGCAAATCCGATTTTTGCGGTGGCTCTCTACGAGGTTTTGATACCATTTTACCCCTGCCCGATCCAGGTTCGATACCGGTTCGTCTAAGAGCAATACATCCCCTTCCGATAGAATCGCCAACCCCAGGCGTAGCCTTTGCTTCATTCCGCTCGAAAAGAATTTCACGGGTTTATCTACCCATTTTTCCAGTTCTATCTGCCGCATAAAATCTGCGTTGCTCATATCGTTTCTAAGCTTCTTCAAAGAGAAGTGAAAGGCCACCATTTCGCCGAGGGTAAGCTCTTCGTAAAGCTCCAGGTAGGGACTGCAAAAATTAATGTGTTTATAGGCCGCCTGTCGTTCCAGCGGCTTTTTGTCGATGTGGTATGCAAGTTTTCCCTCTGTGAGGGGAGCATATCCCAGAATGGTTTTCAGAGCAGTGCTTTTCCCTGAGCCGTTTCCGCCCAGGATCACATAAGCAGATTCCGGGGTGAAGGTTTGCGACCAATTTCTGAAAATCCAGGATCGGTTAAAACGCTTTCCCGCTTCGGCTACGGCGATTTCCATCATAGCGGACCGCGCATTATGCCGCGCTCCGAAGATCGGATAAAGTCGAGAATAAGCTTTTTCTCCGCGCTGTCGGGAATTTCTTTTTCTACGATGGCCAAAGCCTTTGTAATGTTCTTGTTTTGGACGAAAATAATGCGGTAGGCATCTTCAATCTGCGCGACGGCTTCGTCAGAAAATCCCCTTCTTCGCAGTCCGATGGCATTTACGCCTGCAAATGTGAGCGGCTCTCTCGCCCCCTTCACGTAAGGCGGAACATTTTTCCGCACCAGGGAACCACCGCCGATAAAGCTGTGTGTGCCGATGTGTACAAACTGCTGCGTGCCCACTTTTCCTTCCAGAATTACGTAATCTTCCAGGGTGTTGTGGCCCGAAAGTCCGGTGTAGTTAGCCAGAATGCAATGGTTTCCGATAAAGCAGTCGTGCGCCACGTGCACGTACCCCATGAGCAGACAGTGGTGGCCTACCACCGTTTTCCAGCGATCTTTTGTAGCACGGTGTATGGTCACGCATTCGCGGATGGTAGTGTGGTCTCCAATTTCAACCGTGGTGTATTCGCCTTCGTATTTCAGATCTTGAGATACCGCCGAAATAACGGCTCCGGGATAAATTTCGCAGTGTTTGCCAATCCGCGCCCCGTCCATAATACTCACATGGGAATGTATCTTGGTGCCTTCACCAATTTCCACGTCTCCGGAGATAGCCGTAAAAGGGCCAATTTCTACATTTTCACCAATCTTTGCATCGGCGTGAATACTCGCTAATTCACTGATCATTAACTTATGCCTTATCCTTAATTACCTGAGCCATCAGCTCTCCTTCAGACACTACCTGACCGTTTACATATCCTTTTCCTTCCATGTGAACGATTCCTCTCCTGATGGGAGACTTCAAAGTTAATTTGAAAACAATAGTGTCGCCCGGAATTACCTTCTTTTTAAACTTAACATTGTTAATTTTCATAAAGTAGGTACTCCACTTTTCGGGCTCATCTACGTTGTGCAAAGCTAAAACCCCTCCGGCCTGAGCCATGGCTTCTACCTGCAATACGCCCGGCATAATGGGGTTTCCGGGAAAGTGACCCTGGAAATAGGGCTCGTTCATCGATACGTTTTTAACACCGATTACCTCGCTTTCGCTGAGCTCTAATATACGGTCTATCATCAGAAAAGGGTAGCGGTGTGGGAGGATGCCCATAATCTGATTGACGTCGTAAACCGACTCTTTGCTCAGGTCGAAGTGCACATTGTTTCTCTCCTGGTCTTTGATGGCCTTTTTTAAGACCTTAGCGAAGTTGGTGTTTCCGGCGTGTCCGGGGCGCGCAGCCAGAATGTGCCCTTGTATGGGGCGGCCTACCAGCGCGAGGTCACCTACAATATCCAGGAGTTTATGGCGTGCGGGTTCGTTTTCGAAGGCGAGTTTTACCGTGTTCAATACGCCGATGCCCTCCACTTTTATATCCAGGTCTTCCTTGCCTACCAGTCTGGCAATCTCCTTGTATTCTTCTTGTGTGCGCTCCTTTTCTACCAAAACAATGGCGTTGTCTAAATCGCCGCCTTTAATCAAATTGTTCTTGGCTAATTGCTCTATTTCTTTCAAAAAAACAAAGGTGCGGCAAGGGGCAATTTCTT
>JAIVHP010000129.1 GCA_020201045.1 Flavobacteriales bacterium | reverse complement strand
ATGACCACCATCGTGGTTACCGATATCAAAGATGCCGACACCAATGCAAAACTTACGGGTCACCTCAACTCTCCCGACTTCTTCTCAGTAGAAAAATTTCCGGAAGGAACGTTCGAAGCTACCGGCTTTACCCCTATTAAAGGAGCAAGTGGCGAAGAGCCAAATTACACGGTAAAGGGAAACCTGATCTTGAAAGGAAAAAGCGATGTGGTGGAATTTCCAGCCCTCATCAAAATAGATGGCGACAAACTTGTAGCAAATGGCAAAATTACCTTCGACAGAACCAAGTGGAACATTCGCTACGGTTCGGGTTCATTCTTTGACGGTCTTGGAGATAATATGATTTACGACGATGTGGATTTGAACTTTGTGCTCTCCGCCAATATTTAAGTTTCGCGCGAATTAATGTTTTGGAAAAAAAAGCTGCCGGAAGGCGGCTTTTTTTATGCGCTCACGGTCGGTTATTACATATTAGAGTTACCCATTACATATTCTTCCAATCGGGAATAATGCGTCGCACTTTGTTGCGCTCTTGTTTTTGAGGAGGGAAAAAATACCGGAAGTCGACCGAAAAATAGGCCAGATCGATGTTTCCCGACCGCACAAAACCGGGAGGGTCTCCCCCTCTGTAATAAGCCATAGAAGTAAACATGGGATCGCCAAATACCTGGTGAAAAGTGGCACCCAGGTAAAAGTAGCCGTCTTCTTCGGTGCGGTATTCTACGCCTATATTGCCCAGCACTGCCAGCCTGGCGAAGCGCTGCTTAAAGATGATAGCTACGTAATCGGGTTCGCGAACTTCAACGTCGCTTGCAAAAAAATCGGCTGAAACACCCAGGGCCACATTGGCAAAGACATTATCGGCCATTTGAATATACACCAGAGCTTTAAGGGGGATTTCATAGCCGATAGACCGAACCGTAGAAACGTCGGAAAACGTTCCGAGCTTGTCGGCAATCTCGTATTCGTAAGTTCTTCGCGTGTAGTAGAGTCCGGTTTCAATATTCCAAAACGGCGTGAGTTTTGCGCGCAGCACACCGCCAAATCCAAAACCGCCCGTATAGCGCGATGAAGCCGTGAAATTGGAGTCTACGGTAGAATTGGAAGTACCGAGCACCACGGAGTCTACGTTAAAAAAAGAAACGGGTACAAGGGCTCTTACTTCTGCGCCAAAAGTGAGTTCAATGGGGTCTCGTTGACTTTGAGCGTGCGCCGAAAGAACCAATAGAAAGAAAAAGAAACTTGCTAGACTGTATCTCGAAATCATTAAATACCTACTATCAGCCTTTGTCCGGCGTAGAGGTGTTTGTGGGGACTAATCTGATTAAATTCACACAACTCCTTTACGCTAACGCCAAACTTTTGAGCTATGCGGTAAAGATAATCACCTTTTTCGACAAGATATTCTTTCGATTCAGGAACGGCAGGCTCGGGTAATCCCCCCTGCGAAGCTGTGAGAAATGAGCCGGATTTTTTAAGCGCAATAAGTGGATACCTAAGTTGGTGTTTTTTAAAGTCTATTATTTCTGACGGTTTAACCGGCACACCCTGAAACCGCACTTCAAAGTGAAGGTGACTTCCCGTGCTATTTCCCGAGCTTCCGCCAAGTCCAATTACATCGCCGGCTTCAACCACATCGCCGGGTTTTGATTTAAAGCGATGCAAATGCGCATAAATGGTCTCTAATCCGTTAAAATGCCTTACCACTACTACCCTACCGTAGCCCTTGTAGTATCGCGCCACCCGCACCACACCAGGAAAAGCCGCGTGTACGGGGTCCCAAACTTCCAGGTCTATATCAATTCCGTTGTGATTTCGGCCGTATCTCCATCCAAAATGAGAAGTAACCACTCCTTCAAAAGGCGTGTGAAATCCACAATTCGCGACAGTGTCTATCAGCAGAAGCTGTAAGGTAGAATCAAAACGCGTCAGATTATTCCGTATCGGATTTGGTACAAGGGTATTCCAGTGGCCGTAGAGTTCGTCTGCGGGAAACGGGCTGTTGCCGTAGGGCACGTAAGCAGCAAAGCCCGCAGGTGCGCGCATGGATCGATCTATCGACGTCATGTAAAGGTTTACGGCATTCAGCACCGTTTGCGGAACATCAGGCGTTTCAAAAATGCTATCGATCACAAAACCCAATTCGTCGTTTTCGTATTCGCTCAGGGTGCGGTAAATATTCAACTGATTAACCAGCGAAACCGGAATAGAGCTCAATCCTATAAGCGAGTCGATCATCGCGGTGTAATCGGCTGATGTAAGGTTGGCTTCCGGAATAAATTTTACATCGGCATCGTAAACAACCACTGCTGTGGAAGTGTCTCTTTTCGCCGGATTAGACTCGGGTTCTGTTGCCAAAACCAGAAAAGGCAGGAGAGTGAGAAAGCAAACAAACGCAGATTTGAACATTGCAAAAAGTTTAAAGGTAGTTCCTATACCTGTAAATCCTAAAAAATGTTACTCTAATTCTTGAGAAAAAAGCCGACTAGTGCAAGAATAAGGACGACTAAAGTAAAAATAAGGACGCCATTTTTCGTTTGTCGGTTTCCCAGGAATGGCTTTCTAAAAAAGTTTCCCGTTTCGTTATTGAGTTCTTCGGCTTTCGCCAGATGCGATTTGTGAATTCCGATAAGGTGTCTGCGCAACAGATCTTTGCCGGTTCCGCGTTCGTATGGAATATCGTTTTCTATAAGCAGGGCTTCAAAGTAATCTGCCGGATCTTTTGCGTAGAAGTAAAACACCACAAAACTGCGCTGCTTGTGATGGGTTTCGAAGTTTTTATATTCAATTTCAGCCATTTACTCTACCCATTCGGTAACGTATTCCAAGGGTTTGCGGTGGCTCTTAGGCCAATCTCCCGAAGGATATCCCAGGTAAATAAGTCCGAGCATTTTATCGTCTTCTCCATACCCAAACCGTTTGCTACTTCCCTTTTCGTAGAAAAACTTCGGGCTAGACCAGAACGATCCCAGGCCATAGGCGGTGGCGGTAAGCAGAATATTTTGAGCTGCACAAGCTACGGCTTCCACTTCTTCAATTTCGGGAATTCGGGTGTTCTCTGTTCGGGCCATGGCGAGGGAAATAATCGCCGATGTCTTTGTAATCCGCCTCGAGTAAACGCTGCAATTTGCTCTCGCTGAAGTGCTCTTCGGGCGTATGGGTTTTATATAGATCGCTCAAAATATTCGACAGCTTCGATCTTCCATCTCCGGTGAACACCTTGAAACGCCACGGCTGTGTTTTGCCGTGGGTGGGCGCCCAGATAGCACTCGATAAAATTTGCTCAATCATATCGCGGTGCACTACCCGATCGGTAAACTGCTCGGGATAAATGGTACGCCTGTCCTTAATAACGCCGGTTACTTCACTGAGATCGAACTTCATTGATTTCTATATTTCGGAGTGCAAAAATACGATGATGAGGCTAACTGCAAGATAGAACCTTCACCTTTTCGGTTTGTTCGCAATGAAGCAAACTCTTTTTTTGCATTTTTGCCGCTTATCAAATCGGTTTATGAAAAACATTGCACTCACCTTCTGCATGATTTTGGGGTTCACCCTTGTTCAGGCTCAGGAAAATGACAGCATTCAAATTCGCAAAATTTTCGACGAAGCACTTACCCAGGGCCAGGCTTATGAAAATTTAAGATATCTCTGCAAAAATGTAGGTGACCGATTAAGTGGATCTGCAGGTGCCAAAAAGGCGGTGCGGTGGTCGGTTGCCAAAATGGAATCTTATGGGTTCGATGAAGTTTGGCTGGAACCTACCATGGTGCCCAAATGGGATCGCGGGAAAAAAGAAAAGTGCGAAATCCTTCCCGAAGGCACAAACCTGGAAGCGCTCGCACTCGGATTTAGCGTTGGCACGGACGGTCCACTCGAGGCAGAAGTGGTGCAATTTTCTACGATGCAGGCGCTGAGAGATGCTCCCGAGGAATCGCTGAAAGGTAAAATTTGCTTTTTAGACCAGGCTATGAATGCAAAGTTAATCGACACCTTCAGCGCCTATGGGGGCTGCTCGGGTGCCCGTGTTCGGGGGCCGTCTATTGCTGCCGAAAAGGGAGCGGTAGGTTTTGTAATGCGGTCGCTTGGACTCCGCGCCGACGATTTCCCGCATACCGGCGTAATGTATTACGCGAAAGGCGGAGATTCTATCCCCGCTTTTGCGCTGAGCACAAATGCAGCCCACGAGCTTACAAAGCAAATAGAAAAACGCGGAGTGGTCTCGATACGCATGGAAGCCAGCTGCAAAAACTACCCCGATGTAGAATCAAATAACGTGGTATGTCAGATGAATGGCACTGAGTTTCCCGATCAAATCATCACCGTGGGAGGTCATTTAGATAGCTGGGATGTTGGCGAGGGAGCACACGACGACGGCGCGGGAATCATGCATTCCCTGGAAGTTTTACGGATATTTAAATCGCTGGGGATAAAACCGCGGTACAGCATTCGCTGTGTTTTCTTTATGAACGAAGAGAACGGAACACGGGGTGCGAAAGCCCACGCAAAAGCCAGCGCCGAACGCGGAGATAAGCACGTAGCTGCCATGGAAAGCGACCGGGGTGGCTTCAGTCCGCGTGGTTTCACCGTCGATGGCCAATCTCCCGTTATCGAGTACCTTTCTCAGTGGAAACCGCTGTTGGAGCCCTATAACCTTCACTTTATCCGCAAGGGCTATGGTGGAACAGATATCCGGCCACTCAAAGAATTTGGCAACCCGCCTTTAATCGGTTTTGTTCCCGACTCGCAGCGCTACTTTGATGTGCACCACACGGCAAATGACGTATTCGAAAATGTAAACCGCCGCGAACTGGAACTCGGTGCGGCATCGATGGCATCATTAATCTACTTAATCGACAAATACGGCGTTCCCGAAGAATTAAAAAACTAGCGGTTATCGCCGTCGAGCAAATCGCCTAAGCCGCCGAGTATAGAACCTTCCCCTTTTCGTTTTCCGCCCATCTTTGGGGCCGACGAAATAATTTTATCAGAGAGGCGGCTGAAGGGCATGCTCTGAATCCAGACTTTTCCCGGCCCGCGCAGGGTTGCGAGGAACAGTCCTTCTCCGCCAAAAAATGCACTTCTAATGCCTTTCACCATCTCTACATTGTAATCTATGGTGCTGCTAAAAGCCACCAGGCAACCGGTATCAACGCGCAACATATCGCCTGATTGCAGTTCCTTTTCAACGATAGTACCCCCACCGTGAACAAAAGCCATTCCGTCGCCTTCCAGTTTTTGCATGATAAATCCTTCACCGCCAAAAAGCCCTACACCTATTCGCTTCTGGAATTCTATGCCAACTGCAACGCCTTTTGCAGCGCATAAAAATGCATCCTTCTGGCAAATTATTTTCCCATTGTGATGGAATAGATCAAATGCGATTACCTTTCCGGGATAAGGCGCCGCAAAAGATACATGGCGCTTTCCCATCCCCGCATTGGTGTATGCCGTTAAGAACAAACTCTCGCCGGTTAAAACCCGCTTTCCGGCACTCATCAACTTTCCGAGAAAACCCGAATCCTGATTGCTTCCATCGCCAAATATGGTGCGCATTTCAATTGCCGAATCCATATACATGAGCGATCCGGCTTCGGCGATAGCCGTTTCATTGGGGTCGAGTTCCACTTCCACACATTGGAGTTCTTCACCAATAATCTTGTAGTCAATTTCGTGATTTGCCATCTTATTCCGTTTTAGTACTGGTAAAATTGAGAAAATCTGTTCCGGCGGGAATTTCAAATAATTCGAGGTCAAAGTAACCAATTGACGCCATAATATGGTCGAAAATATCCGCCTGAATGTCTTCGAAAAAGGCCCAGCGTTGATCTTTTGAAAAGCAGTAAATTTCTATTGGGATACCGGTTTCGGTGGGGTCTAACTGCCTTACGAGAAGCGTCATATCCTGATGTACCTTGGGATTAGAATTGAGGTAACTCAATGTGTAAGCCCTAAAAATCCCAATATTGGTTAGCCGGCGCCCATTGATGGGCGAAAGGGTTTGATCAAACTTATTTTCCTTATTGAACAACTCAATTTCCGAAAGCTTTTCGTCGATGTGTTTTTCGATAAATTTTACTTTTCGAAGGGAATCGAGAAGCTCCTGATCGCAAAACCGAACAGTCGACATTTTTACTTTGATAGCTCGTTTTATTCTCCTTCCTCCGCTCTCTTCCATCCCGCGCCAGTTCTTAAAGCTATCGGAAACAAAGGAATATGTTGGAACGGTTGAGATGGTTTTATCCCAGTTTCGCACTTTAACGGTGGTAAGGTTTATTTCGAGTACATCGCCATCTGCGCCATACTTGGGAACCGATACCCAATCGCCAATGCGAACCATATCGTTTAGCGTAATCTGAATACTCGCGGTAAAACCGAGCAGGGTATCCTTAAAAATCAATAACAGCACAGCCGAAACAGCACCCAGCGCGCTGAAAAGATAAATGGGGTTCTTTCCGATGACAATCGAGAAAACGATGATTAACCCAATAAACCATATCAAGATTTTAGAGAGCTGGGTGAAACTCGCTATCGGTTTATCCTTGAATTTTTCGGAGCGGGAGAGCAAAATATTTGCCGCGCTGATAACCGATGTGATCAATCGAATTACGGTAATGGCGACAAAGGCCCCGGTAATTTTCTCAATAAAGGGAATAAATGCGGGGTAATCGGTAAAAACAACCGGCGAAAGCGCGCTGATTACAATAACCGGTATAATGTGACCCATTTTCTTGAAGGCTCCCTGCTCTTGCAGCACGTCGTCCCAATCGGTGGCGGTTCGCTTAATAAGTCTATCGAGAATCCGGTTGATGATCATTTGCGCCAGCCACCAGAATATCCCGGCAATGAGCACCATTGCGATAAGCAGTATGACCATTTTAATTGGCTGAGTCATACTTTCCTGAACGCCCAGGTTTTGGTGGAGCCAGACTTCTATAAACTCGGCAAAATCGGTTTCGGTTTCTTTCATACGCCAAAATTAAAAAAATGCCGATGGGATTGGAGAAAACAAGTACAGTCGTTTTACCGTTATCGGAATACGAGTTATTACCTTTAGATATGCGCGGATTTCACTTTACCGAATACATACCCGAAAAGGACCAAAAGAGAC
>JAIVHP010000128.1 GCA_020201045.1 Flavobacteriales bacterium | reverse complement strand
GATTGGAATAATGTGCAGCTATCGCTTTCATCGGCCAACCCCAGCATCAGCAATACCGCGCCGCAACTGGAAACCTGGTATATCAACCGGGGCGATCAAAAACAAAACAATTCTGCCAGCGCCGGAACCGGCAGCCTTGCAGGATTTGTTACCGATGCAAAAACTTCGGAACCCCTGCCCTACGCCAGCGTTTCGGTTTTTCAAAGCGGCCGGTTGATTTCCGGCGACAATACCAGCCCTGATGGCAGCTACAGGGTGAAGCCACTCAAAACCGGGCAGTACCAAATACAGGTGAGCTATGTGGGCTACGTAGACCAAACCCTAACGGCCAATATCTCGGATGGAAGAGAAACGCAGTTGAATGCAAAGCTCCAATCGCAAGGCGAGCTGATGGAAATTGCCACAACTGACGAAGTGCGCCGCGACAGGCGTTTTTCGGGAAATGCGGCGAAGGCCAAAACGGAAGAAATTCAGCAGCAACCCTATGTTTATTTCGATATGGAAGTAGATGATTCAGCTCCAAAAATGGAGCTAAGCGCTACGGACATCGTTTATGAAATAGACGAGCGCTTCACGGTAAAATCAAACGGCAAAGACCACTCCACCCAAATAAAAGAAGCCAAAACCCCGGCGACATTCGTGTACCGCGCAGTTCCCAAACTCGATTTGGATGCTTTTTTAATTGCGCGACTCGGCAACTGGGGCGATCTGGAATTGCTAACGGGCGAAACCCGCATTTACTATCAGGGGGCGTATATCGGTTCGGCAGAATTGGATACCGATTTAACGGTTGACACCCTGGAACTGTCTTTGGGGAGAGATGAATCCATAAAAATTAGCCGGGAGAAAGACCGGAAAATAGACGACAAACGGATTATCGGGAACAACACCAAAAAAACGGTGGCGTGGGATATTACCATTCGCAACAACAAGCCCACACCGGTAGACATGGAGCTTTACGATCAATATCCACTCTCGGAATACAAGTCTATTTCCATCGATTATCTGGGCCACGGTGATGCGAAGCACGATGAAAAAACCGGAGAGCTGAAGTGGAAATTCTCGATTCCGGGATCGGAATCTAAGGTGAAATCATTTTCGTATTCCGTAAAATACCCATCTTCGGGGAAATTTGTGGAGTAGGTTTACCGTAAGTAGACAAACCGGAGTTGTATTAATTCCTGTATTCGGCCAAAGGATGGCAGATCTACATAAAACTCAATGGCTAAGCACAAAAGGAAGAGATAAACACGTTAGAGAAGTGGAAGACGAAAATCGAACATACGGCAATGATTTTATGGCGTTTTGTTCCCAAAAACACAGACTACTGAAATCAACGAGCCATTTTGAGCGGATTTCACCACTATTTGTAAACCGGATCCCCATGAACTTTGGCTATTTCAACATACAATGACCAACGAACAAACGGCTTTAAGGACAACCTATTTCAGCATAATCGGAAACACGTCTTTAGCTATTATTAAAGGGCTGGCGGGTTTTTTCGGGAACTCATACGCTCTGATTGCTGATGCGATTGAAAGTACTACAGATATTTTCGCTTCTCTTTTGGTATTGTTGGGGTTTAAATATGCAAGGCGGCCCGCAGACGATAACCATCCCTACGGGCACGGAAAAATTGAGCCACTTATCACCTTCGGTGTAGTAACTTTTCTCGTTGTGTCTGCTACCATTATCGTATACGAGAGCATTCAAAATATTCAGACACCGCACAAAGTTCCAGAACCCTGGACACTGATTGTATTGGGAGTAATTATAGCCTGGAAAGAAATTTCGTATCAAATTGTCCTCAAAAAAAGTAAGCTCACCAATAGTTCTTCACTTAAAGCAGATGCGTGGCACCATAGAAGTGACGCCATCACTTCGGTCGTCGCTTTTGTTGGGATTTCAATTGCGATCTTCTTTGGAGAAGGTTATGAAACTGCCGATGACTGGGCCGCCCTAATTGCTTCAGCATTCATTTTATACAACAGCTACCTAATTCTAAGGCCAGCTCTGGGCGAAGTAATGGACGAACAACTCTACGATGATTTAGTGATCGATATAAGAGCCAGGGCCGGAGAAGTGAAGGGCGTTTTGGGAACGGAAAAGTGCTTTATTCGAAAATCTGGAATGAAATTTCACGTGGATTTACACGCTATTGTAGATGGCGAAATTTCGGTTACAGAAGGTCACGAAATTGCCCATAAACTGAAGGATCATCTGAAAAATGAGATGCCTAGTTTAGGACACATACTTATTCATGTAGAACCCGCCCGATAAATGATTTGGCTGTTCCACTATCTGCGGTGTGCGTGATATCTCTGAATACTTCGCTCCACACGAAGGCCAAAATTGCACGTATTGCCGGCCTGCTGGATACTAAGCTGTTTCCAAATCTTCTTTTTTATACTGACTTGTGAGTTCCATCGTGCAAATGGGTTCGGAATCTCGCTGTAAATTTTGCCTTACTACTTCGCCAAAATGAACCGTGTGATCTCCCACGTTTACGGTTTCGGTAACCTTACAGGTAACGTATCCAAGTGTATTTTCCAAAACGACTTCTCCTTTCTCTTTGGTAAAAGGCACTCCATTTATGGTATTGGCTTCTACTTTCGATTTCGATCCAAATTTCTCCACCATTTCCTTATGGTCTTTGCCGAGGATATGGAGTGTAAAGTGGCCACTATAGTCGATGGTTTCATTTAAATCGCTCATTTGCCCCACCGCTACAGCGAGCATTTCGGGCTCAAAAGAAACTTGTGAAGCCCAATTAACTGTACCCGCAGCGATGTAATCATTGTCGCGAGTTTTCAGGTCTTCACCTTCCTTCAAGGCGGTGAGAATGTAATGTCCGTATGTAAGTTTTTGCAGTAATTTATTCATGGTATCTGTTTTAATTTCTAACTCATAAGATAGCAGAATGTTTGGAAGACGCTGGAACACGATCCTAAAAAACGCAAATTTACTAGCCTTCCTGCTTCGAAATGGGCAGTGTAAAAGTAAAAGTACTCCCCTTTCCGGGAGATGAAGTGGCCCAAATCTCACCACCGTGGTTCTTTACAATGCGCTTGCAGGATGACAGCCCGATGCCGGTGCCTTCAATTTTATCGCTGCTGTGCAGGCGCTCCATAAATTCAAAAATTCTTTCGGCATTTTCGGGTTCAAAGCCCCGCCCGTTATCGCTTACAGCTATGGCGTAAAAAATCACCATCTACCTTGGATTCCACCCGAATCATTGGCTTTTGCTCCGATCTATATTTGAGTGCATTGGAGAATAAATTCTGAAACAAGCGACTCAGTTGAATTTCGCTTCCGGTTACTTCCGGCAATTGATCTACCTGAAACTCTGCCCCCGATTCTTCTACAGTCTCACCGAGCGCTTCAATGGCCTGGCGGCAAACATCGTTCAAGTCGACGGCTTTGAGTTTGTCGGTCTCCGAATCAATGCGGGAATAATCCAACAAGTCGAGCACCATCATGCGCATTCGCCGTGCGTTTTTATCAATTAAGTCGAAATACTTTTTAGATTCTTGGGTAACCAACCCCTTCTTTCTAACCAGAGAGAGCATACCGACAATCGTGCGCAGCGGGGCCTGCAAATCGTGTGATGCCGTATGGGCAAACCGCTCTAAATCTGTGTTGATTTCGCGGAGGCGTTCCGTTTTTGATTCTGCATCCTTTCTGGCTTTGAGCAACTCCTTTTCATATAGCTTTCGCTGTGTAATATCCCCTATAGTGAAATGGTAATGCGATGAGTCGGGATTGCCGCCATCCACGCCAATAGCACTCAGTAAAACCGGGATTTTTCTACCTTTTAAACCCTTCATCTCCACTTGCACCTCCGTAAAGCCGCCTTGCAGTTTCATGAGTGGCATAAGGTGTGTCTCGAAATATATTTTCGCTCCCACGCTCAAAAGATCCCGGAAAGAGAGCTTACCGACCACCTGATCTTTTTCATGGCCCAACCATTTCAACAAGGTACTATTTACCTGGGTAATATCGCCATGGCTATTTGTAG
>JAIVHP010000127.1 GCA_020201045.1 Flavobacteriales bacterium | reverse complement strand
TCCTGATCCTTCCACTCCTTTCCGTCGGCACCGAGCCCGTTTCGTTTTATTTCGAGCGATTGACAGGCTTTTTGAAGGGCTTCCTGAAAAGACCTTCCGATGCCCATTACTTCTCCCACTGACTTCATCTGCAGGCCGAGTTCGCGGTCGGCGCCTTTGAATTTGTCGAAATTCCATCGCGGTATTTTTACGATAACGTAATCTAGGGTGGGCTCAAAAAGTGCCGATGTGGTTTGGGTAATCTGGTTTGTCAGTTCGTCGAGGTGATATCCTATTGCGAGTTTAGCGGCAATCTTGGCGATGGGGTATCCGGTAGCTTTAGACGCGAGCGCCGATGAGCGCGAAACGCGTGGGTTAATTTCCACGGCAATCACTTCTTCCCTCTCGTCGGGGCTCACCGCAAACTGCACATTGCATCCACCGGCGAAGTTTCCGATGGCGCGCATCATCTTAAATGCCATATCGCGCATGCGCTGATAGGTGCGGTCGCTCAGCGTCATAGCCGGAGCTACGGTAATGCTATCGCCCGTGTGAACCCCCATGGGGTCCATATTCTCTACCGAGCAAATAATAACCACATTGTCGTTTGAGTCGCGGAGGAGCTCCAGCTCAAATTCCTTCCAGCCGAGCAGCGCCTTATCGATCATTACTTCTTTGATGGGCGATGCGTGAAGGCCGCGGTTTAGCATCTCGTCAAAATCTTCTTGCTTGTGCACAATACCCGCACCGGCACCACCGAGGGTATAGCTTGCGCGGATGCAGAGGGGAAAGCCAAATTTTTGTGCGATTTCCTTTCCTTCCAAAAAGGAATTTGCCGTGGCTTGCGGCGCCATTCCGATGTCCAGATCTCCCATCAGCTTGCGGAACATTTCCCGGTTTTCGGTTATATTGATGGCGTTGATATCCACTCCAATCAGGCGGACGCCAAAATCTTCCCATATCCCCATTTCATCGCACTTGATGGCCAGGTTTAGGGCGGTTTGACCTCCCATGGTGGGGAGCACCGCATCGATATTATGCTTTTCCAAAATCTCGATAATCGATTCGGGCTCGAGCGGCTTGAGGTAAATATTGTCGGCCATAACCGGGTCGGTCATAATCGTTGCGGGGTTAGAATTGATGAGTGTTACTTCAATTCCTTCCTCGCGGAGTGATTTGGCGGCCTGACTTCCAGCGTAATCGAATTCACAAGCTTGACCGATAACGATGGGTCCGCTACCGATAATTAGAATAGACCGAATAGTTTTATCCTTTGGCATAGATGATAATTTTATAAGAAATGGGGGATTGAAAAAAGTGGGGGGACTTAAATAAGCGCAAACGTAATGTCCAGAAAAATCGCTTCATTTAAGCCGCAAAAATAATTGTTTTTCCTTTGTCTCCATCACCGAATTTAAATCCGTCGCATAAGTTTTTCCACAGTGGTGAATTACGTGTGGAATACGCGCAGTGGGGAAAGGGTAAAGAAGCCCTGGTTGCCCTTCACGGTTTCGGGCGTAACCTAAACGATTTCAGAGCTTTTACCGCCCCTTTCGAAGACCGGTTTACCACAACAGCTGTGAATATTTTTTTTCATGGAAAAAGCGGAATCGGGAGTCGAAAATCAGATATCGAGCCGCTCAGCACCGATGAGTTCGCGGCATTTTTCAACGCATTTTTAGATCACATCGGCGCGAAAAAAGCGCATATTATGGGTTACAGCCTCGGTGGAAGGTTGGCGATGAAGCTAGCCGAGTGTTCTCCCGAACGGGTAAAATCGCTGATTCTTTTGGCTCCCGACGGACTGGTTTTAAGCCGCTGGTATGCATTGCTGAGCCACAGCGCACCGGGCCGGGCCGTATTTCGGTTTTTTATGCGGAACAACCCCGCGTTTTTCGGACTGCTTAGAACACTCAACAAAATCGGGTTTATCAGCGACCGCCTCCGCGATTTCATCCGCTCGCAGACTGGAAGCCCAGAATTGCAGCAGAAAGTTTACGATGTATGGTGCTTTTTGCGAAAGATCGAACCCGAATTCGATAAACTGGGAAGGGCACTGA
This sequence comes from Flavobacteriales bacterium, assembly GCA_020201045.1. GTDB lineage: Bacteria > Bacteroidota > Bacteroidia > Flavobacteriales_D > Cryomorphaceae > JAIVHP01. The sequence goes on along the minus strand of JAIVHP010000127.1, from coordinate 1,979 downwards.
AACGCGAAGATGTTCCGGTGCATATTTTTATCGGCGCCTACGACCGGATTATACCGATAAAAAACGCGCGCAAATTCAAAAGCATTTACCCCGAAGTAAAGATCACGCTATTGCGGAGCGGGCATGCCATGCTAACGCGGAAAAATGCGGTTTATATTTTGGAGAATAGGCTTTTGGACAATTAACGGGTTGCGTGGAGGTCACAGCAAGAGAAGACAGCAAGAGTTTTGAGCCTGCCTCGCCGGCAGGCAAGAGCAAGAGCAGGGAGCAAGAAAAACAGCAAGAGTAGGGAGCAAGAGAAATCAGCAAGAGCAAGGGCGCTTGGGTAGGATGGAGTAGGTGAGTCAGCCTGCATCCTCAATTTGAGGGGCCGAGGCCAATTCAATCAGCTTCTCAAAGTAATGCCGATCATCTTTATATACCAAGTTGCCATTGTGCCAGAGAAAAACAAAATTGCCCTTATACTTTTCGACCTGTGAAACCAGCCTGTTAGCATCTTCGATTAACTGGTCATAACCAACTTTAGAATAAGCTGTTTCCATTAATAAAACAGGCGACTCAAACATACCAAGTTCACGATTGGCTTTAAAATCAAACACCGGAAAAGAATAGCAAACTCCATTTCTAAAACCGCCTCGATGTGAGAAAATCATGGTGCTGTCTTCCAAAAGGTTAGCATTAGCCTGAATCTTCCATGTTTCGGGAACCGAGAACCGGAGGTAGTGCTGACGAACACGGCTTACAGGATCATTTAAATACAATTGGAGCTCATGGATATCTTCACGCAGTTTTTCTGGGTTTAGGTAGGTATCGTAATTGGGATGAATTCCAAACTTTACTCCCCGGCCAGCCGCATAATTTAATTCGGCTGCATAATCTTCCAACTTGTAGCGGTTTTTGTCGTGCCTGGGATGTGAATAGCCTGTTTTAAGATAAAATATGGTGTTAACACCGTTTGCTTCCCGAACTAAATAATCGAGGTTATTGTAAAAATCGCGTTTAATGTGAAAGTATGCGTTTAGATAATTTCTCACATCCGCATATGCTTTACCAAAATGCAGGCGCGATAAGTGAAGATAGACAGATTCAAACAGTCTTTTTGGCTTTTTCCACTTTCGAAGCTCATCTATATCCGATGTGAATGTGCAGGTGTATTTCCGGTCAGTCCGTTTCAATTCGGGGTTGAAAAACCGGCACAATTCCCAGAGCAGTTCTACGTATTCGTTTACGATTGGTCGTTGGTAAAAACCAAATTTTACCGAAAGGCTTTCACGGTAATCAAAGCGTTTGTGCACATCGCGGCTTTCAATCACTGATTCTTCCCATCTACTCAGCATAAAAAATGTACTCCCCACAATATCGGACTTTAGCAGGATGTGATTATTGTCTTTGAAAGTCAAGCCAGTCTTGCCAAATATACTCAAGACAGAAAATTCTCGTCCGCCAATTTTTATCACACCATCATCGATGGAATTGGGGATTCTTTTCGAACTGAAGAGTCTGTCCGGATTTTTCTCACCGAAAAAAACATTTGCAATAGAAACGGACTTTTCTCCACTCACAATTACAAAATTGGTTAGATGTTTCGCGCTAACCACATCTGCTTCAATTCCGAGAAATACCTTAAACAAACATTTAAAAGTATAGGATACGGCGTTAAAATGATATTCAGGAACGAGAACTTTCACTTCAATTTCTTTTGGTTCAAATCTAAGCAAGCCAGGCTAAAAAGTCATTCAGCCTCAATAAACCTGCACCATGAATGTTGACTACAGTAGAAAAAGTAAATATCGTTCTGAGAACTATTTCTAAAGCCAGAAGCGGCGCCCGCTTTTCTCTTAACCTATCATATAACTAAATCGCTAACTTACTGATGTTGAGCTAAGAGCATTTTTCGAAATCCCGAACTCATTTCGGGGATCTCAGTCCCCACTGCCCTTTGGCGGAGCACAAGCATCGGTGCTATTTTTTTGGTTTAT
>JAIVHP010000126.1 GCA_020201045.1 Flavobacteriales bacterium | reverse complement strand
TTGTAGAAATCACTTTCGAGCCGCCCTGGGACAAGGAAATGATGAGTGAAGAAGCCCAACTCGAACTCGGATTTTTATGAGCGAAAAAGAGACCATTGTAAATAAAGTTGCCAAAAGCAGCCTTGTAGTGCTGGAGATGGACAGTTTTTTGCCCGAAGAAACTCCGGTTGTTATAGATATCGCAAACCAACTCTGGGAAGGTTTTGCGCTAAAAGAGAAAGACTTTCGCGCCTATGTAGACAACACCGATTGGGAATCTTTTTCGGGTGAGAATGTAGCCGTTTACTGTAGCGTTGATGCTATTATCCCGAATTGGGCTTACATGCTCATTGCCACCCGGCTGGCACCGCATGCGAGAGAAGTTCATTTCGGCACTCCCGACTCCTACACTGCGGCTGTTGTTGCACAAAGGATAGCGCAACTAAATACCGATTCGTACCGCGATGCCAGAGTAATTATTAAAGGATGCGGAAGGGGAAATCTCGATTTCGCAGCTTACGGCCAAATAACCGCTAAACTTACCCCTGTAGTAAAAAGCATCATGTTCGGAGAGCCGTGTAGTACGGTGCCGGTCTTTAAACGGAAAGGGTAATTCCTCGTTTATAATTAATAAGCCCTTTTGCTTTTCCCTTCGTAATAATTGATAAAAGCCCTATTTACCACTTTGTTTCCGCCCGGTGTGGGATAAATTCCCGTAAAATACCAATCGCCCGTGTGGTCTGGGCAGGCAGTGTGAAGTCCGTCTACTGATTGGAAGATGATATCCACATCGCACTCTACATCTTCAGGTTTTAAAAGCTGAGATATTTTCGCCGAGATCTCATCCGCTGTGAAGGGCTTATAGATGTCGCGAACGTAGTTGCGAATTTCTGTTTTCGAAAGGTTTTCCTGGTTTTTGCACTTTTGATACACCTCTTTAATCACACCTTCCCTACCCGTTTCTTTGAGCAATTGAATAGCTGCCTGGAATGCGATAAAATCTCCCAGCCGCGCCATATCTATACCATAGCAATCGGGGTAGCGAATTTGCGGTGCGCTGGAAACCACCACGATCTTTTTTGGCTTTAGCCTGCCGAGTATCCTCAAAATACTCTTCTTGAGCGTCGTTCCGCGTACAATACTGTCGTCGATAACAACGAGGTTGTCTACACCTGCCCTAACGGTGCCGTAAGTGATATCGTAAACGTGTGCCACCATATCGTCTCGTCCTTCGTCCTGAGCGATAAACGTTCTCATTTTCGCGTCTTTCACGGCAATCTTATCCATCCGCGGACGCATGCTGATTATCCGATCGACTTCTTTTTCGGTAAGGCTCCCTTCCTTCGCGAGAATCAGCTTCTTTTTAGTTTCGTTAAGGTGATCTTCCAACCCCTTCATCATCCCAAAAAATGCGACCTCAGCTGTATTTGGTATGAAACTGAAAACGCTATCGGCCAAATTATCGCCTATACTCTCTATCACTTTAGAGACAACAGACTTACCAAGCCTCAATCGCTCGTTGTAAATATCGCGATCGGTACCGCGCGAAAAATAGATGCGTTCAAAAGAACAAGACTTACGCTCTCCGGGAGGCGTGATTTCCACCTCCGAAAGGCTCCCATCCTTTCTAATGATTAGTCCATTTCCCGGATTCAGTTCTTTAATATCTTCTACCTGCAAGTCGAAAGCAGTTTGGATAACCGGCCGCTCACTTGCCACCACAATCACTTCGTCGTCTTCAAAAAAGTAAGTCGGCCTAATTCCATTGGGATCGCGCAACACAAATGCATCGCCATGTCCCAGAAGTCCTGCCATCGCATAGCCACCATCCCAGTCAGATGCTGCTTTTCTCAACACATCCGGTAGATCCAGACGTTCAACAATCTTTTCTGTAATATCTTTTTTAGCATATCCCAATGCCTTGTACTCCTGCACGAGCCTTTCGTTTTCTTCATCGAGAAAGTGGCCGATTTTCTCCATTACTGTCACCGTATCCGACTTCTCCTTGGGATGCTGACCAATACTGACGAGAAGATCAAAAAGTTCGTCGACATTGGTAAGGTTAAAATTGCCGGCAACCACCAGGTTTCTGGTTTTCCAGTTGTTTTGCCTTAGGAAAGGATGGCAGTTCTCAATATTGTTTTTACCAAATGTTCCATATCGAACATGGCCTAAAAAGAGCTCACCGGTAAATCCCATGTTTTCCTTTAGCCACTCGGGGTCCTGAAGCTTTTCCGGCGACTTTTCTTCAAGTTCTAAAAAACGGGAGTTAATATGCTCAAAAACTTCCTGGATAGGCCGCTGCCCGTTTGATCTGTGACGGCTAATATACCGCTGCCCGGGTTGCACATCGAGCTTTACATTTGCAACACCGGCTCCATCCTGGCCGCGATTGTGCTGCTTTTCCATTAGCAAATACAATTTGTTAAGGCCGTAAAACGATGTGCCGTACTTCTCGCGGTAAAAGGAAAGTGGTTTTTTGAGCCTAATAAGTGCTATTCCACACTCGTGTTTTATGGGATCGCTCATGAAAAGATTAGATCTTAAAGAGGGTGCAAAGTTATACCTTATTTTCGGAAGAAAAATCGAAATATCAGAAGGCCACATCAACTTCGTTTATATTGCAATTTCCCAAATCGCATTGGTTTTCTTCCAACTATCCTCTAGGGTTGTACGTCTATAATATGTAATTTTAACTAATGCTGCTATCGAAGTTAAATGTATGTTCAGTGCTGAGCTGTCTGCTTCTGGCAAGCGCTAGCTTTGCCCAGCCCCAATACATTGAAAACAAAGGGCAGTGGCATGATGACGTTTTCTTTAGAGCCGAGACAAAGGGCGGATATGCCTTTTTGGATAAAGATGGAATAACGCTGCTGCATTTAGAAAGTGGATTTTTTACCCATCTGCACGACTGGATACAGGGAACAGGACAAAAAAGTAGCGGCAATGCCCATGCGGTGAAAATGAAGTTTGTGGATGGAAATTTAGCGGAGCCATCTACCCGAGGAGATGCGGGATATGCCAATAATTACTTTATCGGTGATGATGCGTCCAAGTGGGCGACAGATGTTCGTTCGTACAATCGCGTTGAATTCAGAGATGTATATCCGGGAATCCACGTCAGACACGGATCTTCAAAAAATCATTTGAAATACGACTTCATCGTTTCTCCCGGTGCCGATCACCGCCTGATTAAAATTGATGTACAAGGCGCCAATTCACTTCGATTAAAAGACCATGAACTCGTAATTGAAACCGAAGTTGGCTCATTCAAAGAACTCAAGCCCTTCGCCTACCAACTAGATGAATCGGACAACATCGTTCCGGTATCGTGTGAATTTCAATTAGACGGCTCGATGGTTACCTATCATTTTCCGGATGGGTACGACCAATCGAAAGAGCTCATTATCGATCCGGAAATCGCATTCTCAACCTACATCGGAAGCAACAGCAGCAATTTTGGATTCACCGCTTCTTACGATGCGGAAGGGAATTTATACGCGGGTGCTATTGTATTTGGAGTGTTCTACCCTACTACTACAGGGGTGGTGCAATTTAATTTTTCTGGCGGCACGATAGATTGTGGCATCAGCAAATTCAATGACGATGGCACCGATTTAGTTTACAATACATTCCTGGGAGGAACGGGCAATGAAGCTCCCCACTCGATTGTTGTTTCCGAATTGAACGAACTCTACATACTCGGCTCCACGTCTTCTTTCAATTTCCCAACTTCGGCAAATGGATTTCAAACCAATTTTGCAGGTGGCACTACTACGGCCGGAGCTGGATACTCTTACGACGCGGGATCTGATATTTTCGTAACCAAGCTCAGCGCCGAAGCCGATGATATTTTAGGAAGTACCTATGTTGGTGGAAACGGAAACGACGGGGTTGGAACCGATACGGAACTCGATTTTAACTACGGAGATCGTTTTCGGGGTGAAGTAGTTGATGAATCGTGAAATGCTTTTGTAGCATCCACATCCGCATCTCCAACTTTTCCAATCGTAAATGGCTACGCCGGCGCCTTCAATGGAAGTTCTTCCGGCGTCATTTTCAAATTAAACTCCGATCTCAGCGAAATGGAATGGTCTACTTTTTCCGGCGGAAGCAACACAGAATCGGCCATTAGCTTACAGCTCGCCAACGACAACACAGTTTACTTTACAGGAGGTACAACAAGCCCCGATTTGGGCGTATCAGCAGACGCATATCAGGGCACTTTTGGAGGAACAGTAGACGGATATATTGGCCATATCTCGGCAGACGGAACACAGCTCTTACACTGCACCTATAACGGGACGCCGCAGTTTGACCAAAACTACTTTGTTCAAATAGATACCGAAGGAGATATTTACGTGGTTGGTCAGTCGCTGGGAGATTATGAAATCAATGGAAACGTTTATTCCATTCCGAACAGTGGACAGTTTATTCAAAAATTCGATGCTGAGCTTGCGAATAGCGAGTGGAGCACAGTGATTGGCAGTGGAAACGGTGGCATAGATATTTCGCCTTCGGCATTTTTGGTAACCAATTGCGGTCAGGTTTACGTTTCGGGTTGGGGCGGTTCTGTAAATTATGCCGGTGGAAACACCAACGGACTTCCGATAACGCCGGATGCCTTCCAGGCCGATACCGACGGAAATGATTTTTACCTTATGGTACTCGACGAAGAAGCCGAAGATTTGGTTTACGCAACGTTCTTCGGCGGTGGATTTAGCGGCGAACATGTGGATGGTGGCACCAGCCGCTTTGACAAAGACGGTACCGTTTACCAGGCCGTTTGCGCCGGATGCGGAGGAAATAGTGACTTCCCTACACAACCCGGTGTGTGGTCGCAAACCAACGAAGCAATGAATTGCAACCTCGGCGTATTCAAATTCAGGCTTTCTTCTACCTCTGCCATTGCAGAAATTGACGGCCCCGATGTGATTTGCCCCGAAGACGAATTTGAACTTCTGAACCTCAGCTCAGGTTCCAATACGTATTTTTGGGATTTTGGCGATGGAAATACCAGTGCCGAAGAAGAACCAACTTATAGCTACAGCGAACCGGGCGAATATGAAATTAAGCTCGTTTCGAGCGATAGCGAAGGATGTCTTGCCCCCGATTCAACTTTTATTACGGTTACTGTTGAAGATGTACCAAATATTGAAATTGGCGATGAACCCTTTATTTGTTCGGGCGAAACGGTGCAATTAGAAGCCACTGGCGCCGACGATTGGGAGTGGTTTCCCGCCGACGATCTTTCTGCCAGCGACGTATCAAACCCCGTTTTTACCGGCGATGCCACTACCGAATTAAACGTTGTGGGATTCACTACCTGCGGTTCGGACACGATACAACTTGAAGTGGTTGTGGGTGGATTAAACATCTCTGCATCAGAAGATAGCGAGATTTGTCCGGAAGAATCGGTTACCCTAAGTGCTGCGGGTGGATCGGATTACCTGTGGTCGCCGGCAGATGGTTTGAGCGCAACCGATATTCCCAACCCGCAGGCCAGCCCTGCCGTTTCTACCACCTACAGCGTAGAAATAACCACTGAGGAAGGTTGTTCTGCCGTAGAAGAAGTCCAGGTAGATGTGCTACCCCCGCCGCCGCAACTATCGGGTAATGAAAATTACGTTTCCTGCAATGGCGCTCCAGTGCAACTTTCGGTTAGCGGAGCTGAAACGTACATGTGGTCACCTGCAGATGGCCTGAGCTCAGCCAGTGCCAATAATCCTACCGCTACCCCCCTATCCACCACGGTTTACACCGTTACAGGCGAGAACAGTTGCGGAAGCGCTGAACTCGAAGTAACGGTGCAGGTAGGAGAAATAAGCGTTTCCATAGCCGCAGATTCTGTAGTTTGCTTCGACAATCTCTTTACGCTCGAAGCATTTGGTGCAGATGCTTACGTTTGGCAACCCGATGACAATGTATTGGACAAATACAGTCAAACCACACGCGCCATTATTGAAACGCCAACGATTTTTTCAGTCACGGGAATAGACTCACTCGGTTGCACGGCTTCCGATTCCCGATTGATACAGCTTTTCCCGAGAGCGGGATTTAGAGCGGGCAACGACCGCGTAATCAATTTTGGCGATGAAATCACACTTGAAACCTTTAGCCCTTTTCCCATCACCTGGGAAGAAAATCCATATTTGAGCTGCACTTATTGCAACTTTCCGGAAGTAAATCCGCCAGAGACAACTACTTTTTACGCCAGCGTTACCACTGAATACGACTGCATTGAAAGCGACTCGGTTACCGTATTCGTTCGCGGGCAAATCTACGTACCCAATGCCTTTACACCCGACGGTGATGGGCTAAACGACATTTTCAAAGCGCGTGGGGTTGATATCGCCACATTCAATATGAAGATATTTAACCGGTGGGGCGATTTGGTTTTTGAAAGTAACGACATAGATGAAGGGTGGAATGGCGGAACCCGAAATTCTGAATACTACTGTCCGCCGGACATGTATCAATACATTATCGTTGCACAGGAAGAGCAGGGCGAGGTGTTTGAACTCTCCGGACATGTTGTGCTCATAAGATGACGGTTGTTATTGAGCAGCCGCAAAACGCTCGTCAACCTCCATCACAGCACCGCAATTATTACAGGTTCTCAAGTCTTCACTGCTGTAAAACTCCTTAAAGCGCGGAAGGAAATCCTTCTCGATATTTTCGAGTGGAAAATAAGTTTCGTGTAGCTTGTTATTGCACTTATCGCAAAACCAAAGAAGGCCGTCTTTAAAATCTGTATTCTTTCTTATTCGCTCTATTACCAGCCCAACGGAGCCTTCGCTGCGCATTGGAGAGTGGGGTACTTTCGGAGGTAACAAAAACATCTCGCCGGCAGAAATAGGCACATCTACTGCTTTGCCGTTTTCCTGTATCCGAACATTGATATCGCCTTCCAGTTGGTAAAACAACTCTTCGGTTTCATTGTAATGGTAATCCTTCCGAGCATTTGGGCCACCGACAATCATTACAATGTAATCTGTGCCTTCCGGATAGAGATTCTTATTTCCCACAGGCGGTTTGAGCAAATGCCTGTTATCGTCAATCCACTTTTGTAAATTAAATGGCTTTTTCATGCTGTTGTGGTATTTGCATAAATATACAAATTAGAATTACTCGCTCTCACCCATCACTACAAACTCCGTGCGCCTGTTCTTTGCGTGCTCGGCTACTGAACATCTTACTCCATCTGCACATCTATTGGTCAGTTCTTTCTCACCCAGTCCCTTAGGCTTCAGGCGGTCTTCATCTATGCCTTTTCCCACCAAATAATCTGTAACAGATGCCGCTCGTTTTTGAGATAGATAGAGGTTGTAGTTCTCCGGACCCCTGGAGTCTGTATGCGATCTCAACTCAATTTCTAAACCCGGGTTATTTTTCATCAATTTAACCAGCTTGTTCAAATAAGTCTTGCTCTCTTCGGTAAGGGCATAGCTGTCGAATTTGTAGTACACGTTATTGAGATCAAACTTGCTTCCCTTTGCAACATTCACTTTTCGATCATTCTCTACAAGAGTTACCTTATCATCTCCGGCATCGAGTCTCACATAGAAATTCCCATCCTTGTTTCGCCTTACTTTTAAAGAATCGCCAGTGAATTTGCCGGCCACCATCAGATATGCTTTTTTGTCTTCTATATCTGACTTAACGATGTAAGCAGAGTCGGAAGGCAAATCCTGGAAGTTGAAAATTCTCGGACCCGACACAAATGTTTCGCCGAGCTTTTCCAGGTTATTGTCAAATATCTCGAGCTTTACGCGATCATCTCCTTCGGCATTCATCCTACCCCGCAAAGAAATATTCAAAATTCCATCTTCTTTATTCTCCATCGCATTGAGAATGAAATCCTCCTGCTTCAAGAACCTGATCAGAAAGCTTTTCTGATCGTCTGTCGATGTGGTGAAAATCAAATTGTTCTTGCTGTCGTATACCTCCGCCATAGCGTCCTTATTC
>JAIVHP010000014.1 GCA_020201045.1 Flavobacteriales bacterium | reverse complement strand
CCGCCAGCATTCTTCGCATTTTAAATCGGCAGATTATAAGAACGCTCCGCCAGAAGAACGGGGGTAACTCCAGCGACGGTATGGATGTGAGCATTGCACATATCAATCTTGAAGATCGGGAAGAAGATGAAGATGAGAATGCGACAGAAGCTAATCTGGACGAGCACGACGTAAAGTTTAAAGAAGTAACAGCGCTCTTTCGCGAAAAAGTTGCCGCAGCCCGAAAGAAAAAGGAAAAAATTGAAAAAGATACCGTTGAGAAAGCCCGTGAACTGATCGGAAAAATGGAGTCGCTGGTAGAAAATGAAAAAAATATTGGAAAGGCTTTCTCCGGCTTTAGCGATATCCAGGAAAGCTGGAAGTCATTACCGAAAGTGAGCAATGACGCATACCGCGATTTAAATGCAGAATACAATAAGATTGTAGAGCTGTTTTTCTACAATATTAATATCTATAAAGAACTTAAAGAGCTCGATTTAAAACACAACCTCGAGCAAAAGCAACTGGTGCTCGAAGATCAAAAGAAGTTACTGGATATGAATGATATCCGACTTTTGGAAGTGGAAGTGCGACTAAACCAGGAACGGTGGAACGAGATAGGACCTACGTTTAAGGAAGAGTGGGATGCTATTAAAGACGAGTTTTGGAACATTACACGCGAGATTTACAAACGCATACAAGACTTTTACAACGCGCGAAAAGAAGAGCAGGTTAAGAACCTTGAAAAAAAGAAAGAACTGCTCGCCAGGGTTGAACAACTGGCAAACCTCGACTTGAAGTCTCAGAAAAAGTGGCGTGAAAAAACCAAGGATGTCATCGATATCCAAAAGCAATGGAAGATGATTGGGTTTGTTCCAAAGGAAGATGCCAGCGCACTTTGGAAAGAATTCAGATCGACTTGCGATAAATTTTTCGATCGGAAAAGAGCCTATTTTGACGAATTGCACAAAGAACAAGACGCCAACAGAGATGCCAAAGAAAAGCTTGTAGAACAAGCTGAAGCTCTGAAAGACGATACCAATTGGAAAGAAACATCGTCGGTTCTGATAAACCTCCAAAAGAAATGGAAGGAAATTGGTCCGGCTCATCAGAGGGATGAAAACAAGCTATGGCGGAAATTCAGGGCGGCCTGCGATCAGTTTTTTCAAGCGAGAAAAGGTCAGAAGCAAGAAGAAACTGCTGAGTTTAAAAACAATCTTGAGAAGAAAGAAGCCCTCCTTAAGGAACTCGAAAGCTTTGAACCTACCGACGACCGCAACAAAAACGTGGAAACGCTGAAAGCATTTGGAGCAAAGTGGAGAGATATAGGCCACGTGCCATTTAAGGTTAAGGACAAGGTAAATAAGAAATACAGCGATTTAATGGACACCAAGTTCTCGGCGCTGAAAATTGATAAATCTGAAAAGGAAAAGATTCGGTTCGAACAAAAGCTCGAGAATATGAAAAGCGGCGACGATGACCGGATGCTTCGAAAAGAACAAGATCATATCCGCAATAAAATTTCAAAGTTGAAGAGCGAAATCGTTCAATTCGAAAACAATATGGGCTTTTTTGCCGATTCTAAAGGAGCGGATAAGCTCAAAAAAGATGTTGAGAAAAAAGTGGAACGGGCACAAGAAGAAATTGAGATGCTCAAGGAGCGATTAATGCTGTTGAGAGATGTCTAAAGCTCTTCGGTTACTAGCGGCGCTTCTTATTCTCGCGACGCTCTCTTGCGGCCCTGGAGATTCTAAAGAGACTAAACAAAGGGCGCTTGTTTACGAAGGCATGCCGAAAACGGAATTATTAAAAGTTTTGGGATCGCCAAACCGGATTGACTCTACCGGAAAAATCTTTCAAACCGAAACAAACGAAATGCTGACTTTGGAGCGGTGGTTCTATGACAAACGCACCGTTGTTGTTCTAAACGGAGATGAAGCATATTGATGCTTTCCAAATACGAGTCGCTTTCAAAAATGTTGTTAACCGCGCGGATATACTGAACGCGCCTGTCGAACCGATAGCTCACTTCTACATAAAAGCCGAACAAATCGTAAATCATTATTCTGGCTCCTTCAGGTGTAGTTCGCTGATCTAAAAATTTCCCGTATTTCGTCAACAAAGAAGCTTTTCCGTCGAAATTTAATATGTTAAAGTCTGTAATGCTCACGTTGATTGTTTTAGTCAAATTTACGGTTAAAATCGACTAAAGTCAATTAATCATCGATTAAACACCAGAATAATTAGATATAATATCTGGCCGCATCTAGAAATCAAGATGTTAAAGTTTAAAATGAAAGGGCTGGTTAAAAATGTAAGACGTTGAGATTAAAAGCCCTGCTCCATGTAGTGGCTGTAGCGATCTTCGTTAAACATAAACAGCCTCGGCTTTCTTCCGGGACCGTCGTTTTTTTCGTGACCTTTCGCAATGAGCACTTTGAGCTTCGTTAATTTTTTACGGAAGTTTCGCTTATCCAGGGGATGGCCGAGAATTTGTTCGTACAGTTGCTGCATTTCGTTTAGCGTAAACTCCTTGGGCAGCAACTTAAAACCGATTGGTCGGTTAATGAGTCGTCTTTTGAGCCGCTGTCGCGAAAGCGTAAAAATTTCGTTGTGGTCGTAAGCGAGTTCCGGCACCTTTTTTACCGACACCCACTTTGATTCTTTGTCTTTTCGCTGATCGTGAATATCTGACTGCATATTGATAAGGCCGTAAAATGCAATATCGATAACCCTTCCCACCGGATGCCGATAAATTTTGCCAAATGCATTCAGTTGCTCCAAAAAAACATCGCCGTTTCCAATTGCTTCCTGTGCAATTTCTTTGCTTTTGGTTTCGAGTCCTTCGTGGGGCTTGATAAGCACACCCGGAAGTGCCCAGGCACCTGCGTAAGGATTTTTGGTGATTTTTTGGATGTAGATTTTTAAATGTCCGTCTTCGAATCCATACAGGACGAGTGTTACGGAAATGCCTAATTTAAAATAGGGCTCAAATTCGGGATCTAACTGATGCCCCATAGCAATGATTTTTTAAGGGTTATAGTATTCAAGCGCCTTGGCCATATTTTGCTCGAGGTCGCTAATTCTTTGGTCGTCGTGTGGGTGTGTGCTGAGCAATAAGGGAGGTTTCTCGCCACCTTGCTCCGACATACGCTGCCAAAATTTGGGTGCTTCCCGTGGATCGTATCCGGCCATAGCCATAAAGATCAGTCCCATGCGGTCTGCTTCCGTTTCGTGTGTTCTGGAAAAAGCTAAAGTACCCAGACCGGTACCGATTCCATACGACTGAAGCAATAATTGGCGAGTTAACTCGGGCTGTTCATCAGTAAGCACAGAAAGTGTTGCACCTGCGGCCTGCACGCCGATTTGTTGACTCATGCGCTCGTTTCCGTGTTTTGCTACTGCGTGTGCAACTTCGTGTCCCATTACAACGGCGATCCCCGTTTCATCCTGGCAGATGGGCAATATTCCCGTGTAGAAAACCACTCTCCCACCCGGCATACACCAGGCATTAATCGTTTCATCATCCACGGTGTTAAAAGTCCATTCAAAGTCTTTGGTAAGTTTTTTATACCCATTGTCTGCGAGGTATTTTTCCGTGGCTTCAGAAATTCGCAAACCTACCCTCTCTACCTGTTGTGCCTGGAGATCGGATTTTGGCAAAGGCGGATTCTCAGATAGAAATTCGCTGTATGACGTTGCGCTCATCGCTGTCATTTCAGATTCGGGCAGCAGATTGAGTTGCCGACGACCGGTTACCGGCACCTTAGAACAACTGTATACCATCGTACCCAGGAAAAAAAGGGCAATAAGTTTCCTTGTCATATTATTGGATCTCCGCAGTTAAACCCCGATCTAAAAGAGCGGTGCACATCGGTTTTAATTTTTCGTACTCTCCGCGTTTTACGGCACACTTTCCGTTGTAGTGAACGATAAAAGTACATTGTTCCGCCTGAATCACGTTGTGTTTACAAACTTCTATAAGGCTTTGAATAACAAAGTCAAAGGTATTATAATCGTCGTCAAAAAGCACAATCTCCTTCATATCTTTGATGAGCTCATCGAGCTGGAGATCAACTTCTTCTTCAATTTCTACACTACCGACAAATTTCATGGCACTTTTTAATTGTCGTGCAAATTTACAAAACTGAAGGTTCTCGAAGGTAAACCGGAGCGATTATTCCATTCCAACTGCCGAAATCTGGCCATTGGTGAGCTCTCCCAAAACGGCCGATTGAATGCCTGAATCGCGCACGGTCTTTAAGAAAGCTTTTGCTTCTTCTTTCGACTGAAAATCTGAAGCGATGTACATGGACTGATTGTTTGAGCCTTCTACTTTTTTGATTTCCCAGTCTGGATTATCCAGAAATAAATCTGCCAGTGATTGTGGGATATCGCCGGCAAAAGAGCCGAGAATAACGACGTAGTCCTTTTCCACATCGGCTTCTTTTGACTCTGCAGGGCTGGGTGATTCACCTGAATTTTCGGATACTTCGGGTGATAGTGCGCTTCTTCCTTCTTTTTCGAGAATGGCTTGCGCATCGGCAATAGAGATTCTCTTTCCGTTGTAGTATGCAGTTATAAAGGCGTCTGAAACACCTTTGTCTACCGCCACTGCCTTTCTCGATCGGGCATTGTCTAAATTAGCATACCGGCCGGTGGTATAGCGCACGTATCCCGATTCGGTGAGCTCTGTATTCAGGTCGGTTAAATTGAAGAGTTCTGCGAGTTTAACCGGCTTTGAGTAAACCCCAACCTGTACCGTGTAGAAAAGGCCGGGTGTTACTTCCACCTGCTTAGCTACGGCAGCTTCAGGGTCGCTGTAATAATCTACACTGCGATCTTCCACAGCATTGCTTTCGCCCAATTCAGGAGCTTTTTCGGGACGTATTGATTCGGCAACCTGTCTATCGGTAGAATCGGCAACTTCTTCGGCCTCCATATCTCTGAGCTGGCGAAGAATTTCCTGAGCCTGCTCTCCGGTGAGCCTTTCTCCATCTACAAAGGCCACGACAAAAGCATCGCTGTATCCTTTGGATCTAATTAGGTTTCTAGACGCTACGGCATCGCCGTAGTTCTTAAAAATTCCAGCGCGGTAGCGTGTAATTCCATTCTCCAACTTCTCCCCCATCACGGGAGCAATTTCGCCGTAAAGATCCTGCGGTATTGGGTTTCTAAATGCACCGATTTGCACCTGAAAGAACAGCCCATCTGGTAAGGTTGGATTTATCGGGATGGGCTTTCGCTCGCTGTATACAGATTCATCCACTTCGATAAACAAAGACTCTTCAACATCGCTAAAGTTATCTCTCTCGGCAATGATCTCTACCATCCCCAGCCAGGTTCCGGCTGTTTCCATCAGTTTCTCCTCGTCAGAAGAGTTTGCTCGAGAATCTACCGCAACACCTTCATCAACAGGCTCTTCTTCGGAAGCCAAATCTAAATCTTCTGCGGCTACATCCTGAGATTTGTCTTCTTGACTGGCTTTTTCTGCTGTTTGCTTTTCAATCTTTTCAGGCACTTCCGAGAGCTCATCAAATGCGAGGTCGGCGGGAATAATTTTATAGGTTTTGTTGTCGACAAGAGCTCTGGTTTCTGCAATCTCTACGCCACTTAGTTTGGAAGCGAGTTGTGCCAGGTTCTCTTCTTCGTCGAGGCGGTTTCGGCGCAATCGCTCAGCTTGATATGAACTCAAAGCTGCGCGCTCCATATTTGTGTTTGCCTCCACTTCCAGGGCGTCAGCTCTTTCGAGAACAAGTTGTTTGTTTCGTGGGTTGCTTTCGTGGGAAGCCATATTTCGCAGCCGTTCCACTTCTCGGTATTTTTCACGGGCGTCTGCGCTCATCTTTTCTGAAAATTCCTTTGTAACGACTTCCATTTCTTTCAGACTGTCTGCCTTAATGGCCGATACCAGAAATTGCAGTTGGTCGGGATTTTCTCTTAGAATTTCAAAGCCGCGCTCGTCCACAGGAGTGGCTTTTCCCACCATAGATTTTAATTGTGCTTCATCGGATTCATCGGGGAAACCCTTGGGCAAATTAAGCACGTCCGTATTTTTCTGTAGCTCTGCTTTTCGAGCATCGCTCATTTGGTTTATCACTTTAGTGTGGATGGGTGCGAGGTAACTTCTGCCTGGTTCAGGCTTCAGGTTATCCGGATTGTCTAGAAGCGTTTCGTAGGGCGAAATTCGCTCTTCAATTTCATTCGCTGAATGCTCATTCGCAGCGAGCAGGCTGTCCTGCTTCTCCACAACTTCTATTTCCCTGTCCATTTCCGCGTATAGGGCGGCCATCGAAGCAATTATTTCTTGTTCTTCGGCAATGCGCTCTGAAGTGGTCAAACTGCTTTTATCGGGAGATTGCAATTCATTTAACCGCTCAGCGATAGCGGCATTTTGAGCCTTGTAAGTAGCTATGGCTTCATCAGAACCATCCATTACACCAATTACTTCCAGTTGCCTGATGAGCGACTTATTCGAATTGGAATAGTATTTAAGCTCAGCCTGGTTTGAAGCTGCAATTTCGCGGGTAATTCGCCTTTCTTTATCGAGCATTTCAGCTCGCATGCTGCGAATTTCGCTTGCCACCTCGCGCTTCTCTTCGGCATCCTTCGTCGCTTCGTATTGGTTTACCTTTTCTTCTATCTCACTTCTCAGAGCAGCGGCCGAGTCAAGTCCGGGCTTCACGGAGTTGTATTTTACGTTTGCATTCAGCGAAACGTACCTCAAGTTCAGAAAATCCATATCCGGAAGTGATTCCACAACATCTTCCACAGCGAGTATATCCGTATCCTCAGGTTCTACTTTGCTTGTCTTAGCTTCGGCCGAAGCTACATCTTGAGAATCCGACACCACGACTTCGGGTTCATCCGATTCAAACATAAAGCGGTCGGCTTCCTGTCTTTTGTCTGCAGCGATAGACTCCAACTCCTGAATATTCTGCTGGATAGCATTTCGGTCTGAATCTGTCTTTGCGCCATCAAGCGCAACCACCTGCAGCTCAATAATTGAATCTATTTCCTGAGCAATATTAAAATTTAAATCTGCTTTGCGTTTGAGCTTTGTTGAACTGTCAGTTTCTGATGTTTCAATGGCATTGATTTCTTCGCTATATGATTCTTCAATTACCGCAACGAGGTCGTTGGGGGCTACCACTGCTTCTGATGGCACGCCGGTGTTTTCTTCCACAATTTCGTCAGCGGCAGAAAGGTCGGATACAGAAGTACGCGCCAACTCTTCGGACGTGAGCTCTGATATTTCAATTAACGCTTTTTTGTCGGCATTAATCTCATCTACTACCGCCGATCGCTCGGCTATAAGCTTGTTATAACGTCTGGAAACGGCCTTTTGAGACGCTCCCGAAGAAGACTCCGAAGCCGCAGCGTAGAGTTGGATTTCTGAACTGAGCCTGCGCAAAAACCTTTCATTCAGTTCAATGCGACTTGCAAACTTCAAGCTATCATTTTCAACCGTTTCCAGCTCTTCCATCTCCAACTTGTAGTCTGGAATAATCAAACCCTTGCGGTAAGGTGTCTGCAAATCTGAAGCGAGTTCAGGGCTCAGGTCGGCAAGACTTTCTTCTTGAGATTCGGCCGATTCATTCACTTCCGTAGCGTCTGAAATAAGAGCAGCGTACTCTCTTGCCTCGGAAGTTCGAGGCGTATAAGTGCCGATCCCGGTGATGACATTTTCGTCCTGAATAATTTCAAGGTACTTTATTCGACGCATTTCCAGCAATTCGTCTTCTGGAATATCCGTTGCTGCTTCTCCCTGAATCAACTGATCGAGTTTCGATAAAAATTGCTCGTTTAGCGCGTTCCGTTCGCGGGCCAGCTCGGGGGCACTCTTTCCTGAAAGTTCGATCGAGGCCAGCTCGGGCAGGTAATCGCGGTCTATTTCGCGAACTGTTCCGATATATTCCGGACGGGAGGATGCTTCGGGAATTTTACTTTCGAGCTGTGCAACCTGGCCTGAATTCAGTTGGTCGATATCCGCTTGAGCGCGCGCCAGGACTTGCTCCTTTTCGGAATCTGATTCAGTGCCCGCTGTTTCATCGAGTTCCGCTATAAAAGACTCGCTCTCTCTTATCTCCTCAATTTTTTCCGACCTAAGTTTTCGGTATTCGTCGAGCTGGCCGGCCACGTCTTCATCTTCAACTTCTTCATTTCCGCCTACTCCCGACTCGAGCTCGGCAATAGAATTATCTATAATTTCGAGCCAATCTCTTGCGGCCTGAATTTTCAGCTTTTCGGCTTTTACCCTTTTATCAGCATCATCTGAAGCGAGATTCTCAGATGCCTCGGAAGTGGTGTCGTTATCCTTTGCTTCTGCGATGCTTTCGGTTTCAATTGAATCCGAAACACTCTGAGCGTCTGCGGAAATGTTCTCTGCAGACTCCTCCTCGCCATCGGTTTTCGAGTCGACAGATTTCTCCGGTTTGGTCTCGTCTTCGCCTGTTGAATCAGTGCTCACCACTTCTTCGCCTTCACCTTCTACATCGCTATTTGCGGAAGAGTCATTTGCGTTTTCTGTTTTTACTTCTTCCGCATCCGCTAATTCCGACCTTGTCAATTCTTCATCTTTCACATCAAATTTCAAGTCACTCTCGGTTTGATTTTCCGGTTGACTTTGATTTTCACCGTGGGAGGCATCCGATAAAGATGTATCGGCTTCATCGGTTATAGGTTCATCACCTGATGGCTGTCTGCTCGCAGATGCCAGATCGCCATCAGATTCAGTAACGGCGGCGTACTGCTGTTTGAACTCCATTGCAGTCTGATCATCGTCAAAAACCTTACTCGACCAGGGGTTCGCCTCTATGTATTGCGCAACGGCAGTTGAGTCTATATCAATATTGGAAGCATTATTAAAAATCAAATCTCTCGCGTCGGTGGCTAAAGGCTTCGATGCAAGGCTTGCCTCATCCACAACGGAGTCACCCTTTCGGGATGATTTGATGCGCTTTAGCATATCGACCTGCACCTGTGCAATCACCGCCTTTTGTTCTTGATTTTGAGCCTTTTCAAAAGCGCGATCTACATTTTTATTTGCATCTTCTATATCGCTCTCGAGCCTTTCTATTTCCGATTCTATCCGCTGGGCATCGCTCCTTTTTGCATTTTCCAATTGGCGCTTTTTGGTGAGCAGCTCAGCTTGCATTCCCTCAACGGTTTCGCGAAGCGATACCGATCTGGCAGCGAGATCCTTGGCTGTCTCTTTGGTTTCCCTTCTGGAAGTAATAAATACTTCTTCGGGATCTATGGTTGCAAAATCTTTGGGTTTCTCAGAGGTGATTGTCGCTTCTCGTTTCATCGCAGCAACTAAAGCGTCGAATTCTTCAGCTTCTAAAGCCTGTCTGATTTTTTCTTCATGGGCTGTTGCAGAGTCAACACGAGTCTGTATTTCGGTCTCCATCTTCTGCAATTCAGCCACCAAATCTTCCGCACTTTTGCTTTCGGCAAGAGCTTTCTCTGCCTTCATTTTGGCAACGCTCGCCTTAAACATTAATTTACTTCGCTCGTCGACCGATGTTTGGTTGGCTTCGTTTACCAAATCGCTCGCCTTCGAAACGCGCTCGCTCGCCTTTGCTACGCTCTCCTCATATTTTTCCCGGGCACCCGCAACGATATTTTTCACATCACCTAGATTGGCAGCTAGTTCTTCGGTTCGCTTTGACGCCTGATCGAGCACAGCTTCATTATTTAAACCTGCACTGAAGCCGGCTGCTCGATACGCCTGAGCAAAGTCTTCGCCTCCTTCCACTTCAGGTTCTTCTTCGGGCTGTTCATCCTCCTGGTTGAAGTTTACTTCCAGGCTGGCTCTCTGCTTTAAAATTCCCTGTGCCAAAGCCATCACATCGCCTTCGTAGGTTTGATCGAACATGTTGTTGATCAGCAGTTTTTCCACTCCGGCCGAAGTAATTAACTCCATTTCCTGCAGGTATGCCTGTACCCCTGAACTTTTTGGCACATTTACTATTCCCGAATGTACCCTTTCGCTCCCGTCTACTTCTACCAGAAACTTGTATTTTCCACTCTTTGGAATACTCAGTACATAATCGCCTGTCTTAGGATCAGAAAATTGTGTTTCAACTGTTCGGTTTGTCGCGGCATCAATTACCGTTATTTTTCCAAGCTTATTTGACGGGTCAATTTGATTTGAAAATTCACCCTTTATCAGGGTGAGCTCCACAGGTGCGCTGTTCACCTTAACTGTGTAGACGTGAAGATCTCCCTGTTTGCTACTTCGCGCCGATGCAAAATTGGCCAGGTTCTTTGTAGAGTCCGCGATATAAAAAAGATCATCGTCGGGTGTGTTTACGGCAAAATCGAGGTTTTCGGGTTCAGAAAACTCGCCACTTCCTACATTTGTAGTACTTTTAAAGATATCATACCCGCCCATGCTTCCGTGACCCTTCGATGAAAAGTAAAGGGTTTTATTATCGGAGTGAAAGAAGGGGAAGTCTTCGTCGTATTGAGAATTCACCGATGAACCGAGTCGAACCGGAGTACTGAATGTCCCATCGGGTAATACTTCTGCCCTGTATATATCCAGGCCGTTTTCGCCTTTATCGCCATAGCTCGAGAAATAAACTGTGCTGCCTGCGCCGCGAAAGTGGATAATTGATTTGTGGTTGCGCTTTTTGTCTTCCGAGGTGAGAAGTTCATCTGGGGTAACGAGGATCTTTCCTCCAATTTCACTCAAATCGTAAATTCTGAAGAAGGCATCTTCAACAGATTGCTTCTTTTCGAGCACCACAACATCTTTTATCTTGGATAAGAGATTTAATCCGCTCCTACAGGATTCAATGTTTCGATCGACTTCCAACCGCTCAACATCCTTTTTAGATGCGAGCGTTTTATATTTCTCGTAAGCCCTGATGGCATCGTCGAAGCGGTAATTGATGTGGTAGGCACGGCCTAAAAAATACCAGCATTCGTTTTCAATGCTACCATTTGTCGATGCGAATCGCAAAAACTTTATCGCTTCTTCCTTTTTGTCTGCATCGCCGTAAAGCGCTGTTGCACCGTATTTGTAATTGTACTCAGCGCTGGTGGGGTCCAGGCTCAGAAGTTGAGAAAACAAAGGCATCGCATCGGCGTAAGCGCCGTCGTAGAAATATTCGTTCGCTTCTTTGCGAAGATCTTGTTCGCTGTACTGGGCCGTGGCAGATAGGGAGTATGCCAGGCACAAAGCGAATAAATACAATTTGTATTTAAAGCGTTGAGCCAAAATATAGTTTAAAGGGTACAATACCTACGTTTCACAGCGGGTAATGTTTCGGCTAAGAAACTAATTATTAGCGGTTTTTTAAAACATAAACGAATCGAGAAAAATATTCTGTTTCGATCTGGACCCCAACATGTACATATAATCTTCTTCTTTTTTCTTTCCCGCGGTTTTGCGCTTGTCTTCTTTTTCTTCCATCAGAATGTTGTTAAAAGCCTTATCTGAAGCGTAAGTCTGCATCAGTCCGCGCTTGTAGGTAAAGTAATACCAGTTTTCGTCATTCACTTCCAGATACAGGTGGAAAATATCTCCCGACCGTTTCT
This sequence comes from Flavobacteriales bacterium, assembly GCA_020201045.1. Classification (GTDB taxonomy): domain Bacteria; phylum Bacteroidota; class Bacteroidia; order Flavobacteriales_D; family Cryomorphaceae; genus JAIVHP01. The sequence goes on along the minus strand of JAIVHP010000014.1, from coordinate 3,464 downwards.
TCTCTAAAACCAGTTTACCGGGCACCTGTCTGAAGAACTGCTCCTTGCCAAAACTTGCAATCCCGATATCCCCTTCCGATACAAAAGATTCGAGAACCGGATCCCAGGTGAGATTTACATCTGAAATGAAAATCGTTTTATTCAAAGCGTCCGGGAGCTTTTTAATGGTACCGCTCAGATTGAGTTCTGAGATTACCTTATCCGATTCTTCGAGCCCCATAAGCTCTCGGATGGCGTATTCGTAATTGGATTTTTGGAAGTCGACCGGCTTTAGATCCGGAGCTTTATTCAGGTACTCGCGCATTTTATCTATAGCGTCAGAGCTAAAAGGAAACTCCAGTCCAAAGCTCGCGCTAATACTCACCTTTTCGTTCCCCGGATCGAATTCGAGCTGACCGATTGCATTGGATTTAAATTGCCCCAGATCTGTTCCGATATTCAAATCTCCCTGCCCTACTAATTCACAGCTATTCTTATTGAGAGCGACATAGTTGCCGGGCAGGCTTTTTTGTTTGAGTTTGTTCGGATCGGCAACTTCGTATTTCTGCTCGTTCTTGTTAAACTTGAGAACGCCACGAGAAGTAATAACCGTTTCGTCGGTTTCATCGCGACTTTCGGATAAGAAGGTTCCGTAAATTTCAAAAGGATCCTGAACCAATTTGAGTCCTATATCTACTTCATTTCCGCGTTCGCCAAGCAACACCGTATCAACGGGTATTTGTACATCTTTTGGATCGATGCTAGACTCAAATGTCATCCAGTTTTTCTCCAATCTGTCGCAGTTGTGTATAATTCGCGTAGACCCTTCGAAGGTGAGAAATTTATCATTTGCCTTGAGGTGCACTTTACCCTGAAATTCAAAATGCGGACTCAGGAAAAATGCATTGTCGCGCGATATATTTCCCGTCGCATTGGTTTGGTAGGTGGTGTCTACCCCAATGGTCTGCAAAGAAATTACGTTTGCCTGGCCGTTTTCGTCCACGTAATTGTATTTTCCAGAAGCGGTATAGTCAAATCGCGAGTAGATATTTACCGAAGCATCGCGAATTTCGTGGTATTGCGTAACGTAATTAGCGAGAATCACTGCATCTTTCAACGGATCCATTTTAGCCTTACGCCTGATGATTACCCGGCCACTATCTGGGGTTATTTTGGCATCGGCTACGCGAATCCAGGGAATCATATCAGCAGTAATGGTGTAATCATCCAAATCGTAAACGGCTTTTGGAGACATGAAGTTGAGCGAATCCTGATCTTCATTTACACTAAAAAAGTTAGACCGGGTCATATCGAGCTCTGTATCGATCACAAAGTCTGTAGCCATCTGACGTGATGTTTCGAGAGAGATATCGTTCTTATCCATAAACCACTTGAACTCATCCATAAAACAAACGTATTCGTTCACCGGGAATTCAACCGTAGTTTCATCGCCGTTTGATTTAAACTTCCCGATTCGCTCGTCGAAATCAATGAAGGCGTTTACGTTGTCGGTACTGAATGCAAGGTTTGCTTCCTGTAATGCCAACAGCCTGAATGCGGCAGTATCTGAGCTAAACGTATTGTAGTTGAAAGCGATCAAATCAGATTCCAATTCAGCGCCGGAAAATTCCACTATTCCATTCCCGGTCATGCCTTTTGGCTCCAGGCTTACAAGGCCTTCCTTCGCCTCTGCCTGTCCGTTGAACATATTAATCGGTGTAGCCATTACTTCAAACTCCATAATGTCGTCAGCGGGATAGTAGGATAGGTCTACGGCTCCGGCATTGGCTTCGGGTATCTCCGGGGGTCCGGTTTGTGCGGTGTTCACAAAAGAATCGGTTACCCCTCGGGTACTATCCGGAAAGAAGGTAAAGCGTTCGGAAGACGAAGTGGACGTGAGGTATTCCAAATCGCCATTCCCCTGCAGGCCGTTGTAATTTAGGATAATTTCGTCGGTAAAAGTGGCTTTGTCGCCGTAAAGAGCCAAACCATCTGGCGGTGTGGCGCGCTCAAAGCCAAGGGAGTAATCTGATTGAACCCGTAGCTTTTCGTTTAGCTCGGGAAATATGCCCCCCGAAACAAATCGCCCATCGAAGGCTACCTGTTCGGTTGCGAAGTTATCCAGGCTGTCGAGCACGAATGGCTCCAGTTCAAAGAAGAGCTTCTCCTTTTCGTAGACCCCACCTTGTATCGATCTGCTGTTGTAATAAACATAAGACTCCTTATCGCTTGTGAGTATCGGGTATTCTGTAAACTCTTCCTGCAGCCCAGACTTATTGAATGGGTTGTCTATTTGAAGCGTGCCCTTAATGCCTTCAATCACATTTTTCACCCTTCTCAACCGGGAGTATTCCGGACTAAAATCTTCTACGTAAAGTCGGCAGGAATCTACCTGAACCAGCTCGAGTTGAAACTTGTCGTAATCGAAGCTATACTCATCCCCGTAAAACTCAAACCGTCCCGAGCGCACCACTCCGCCGAAGTTAAAATCTCTATTTTTTCGAATATTTACTTCCCCGCCTTTCGGAAAAATGGCCACATTCTGAGAGTCGGAAAGCAGGATTTGATCAACGCCATTCACTACCAAATCAAAATTACTTAGATTCAATTCAGCGTTATTACCCTGGCGAACATCCGAATTAAAGATAATCACATCGTAGTCGATGTTCCCGGCAGCGGCTGAAATATAGTCATAGAGCTTTTGCCTAATGGTTACCGTTTCGCTTTGAATATCGTAGCTAATAAATCCCTTATTGGTGAGATCGACCAGTACGGGGACATATCGCTCCAGGCGCGCACCCATATGGAATGCGAGTCCCTCCGCATCGAGCACATCTGAATTTACCTGCCGCGCGTATTGTCTGATTCCATAAAGTGGATTCATCTTATCCATTCCCTGAAGGGAGTAATACCGCTTGCTTTTAAAGAAATTTGACGATTCAAAGGCCGCTCTGGTTTCCGAGCTTCCAAAAAGGTTTCCCATTCTAATTATGGGGTCGTCGATATTCCAGTAAAAAGCTTCGAAATACATATCGAGCTTGTGATAAGAATTGTAATACGGCGATTTGGAAAGGCCTTCGTCTGTTCGAACAAGCGAAAGCAGGCGGTTTTCGTTTTTAAACCGCAATTGCAAACTGGGATGGACAATGGAATCGTTGTTGAGTAGAATCACAATTTTTGCATCGTTGGTAGAAATCCGGTCTTCCTTTATCGTGTAAAATTGCGAATAGGCCAATACCTGGGGCAAATCATCTCGCTTAAAGGTGATGATCGCCGGCTCTTCTTTGGTACCAAACCCCTGCAAATTGGCTCCTTCCATTCTAAACCCACCATTGTAGTCGATTTTGTCAATAACATTGGGAATGGATAGCCTGCGCTCGTAAGACGAAAACTGCGGGAACTTTGCGTCTTCTGTGGTTACGTTCGCAAGAGTTTTATCTTCCACTTCGCCGAGCAATGGCTTTGAAAAGAAATCATTGAAGAAC
>JAIVHP010000125.1 GCA_020201045.1 Flavobacteriales bacterium | reverse complement strand
GCTTACTTCAAATTCTTCGCTAAGTCCGCGGTGACCCCGATTTAGCAAATCGCCTATACCATCAACATTTCCGGCCTGCAATTGCGAAATGGTGGTCTTTACGCGCTGATTCTCTTCAATGATGTATTGAGCCCGCCGGTAATCAATGGGATCGATAACGCTACGGTGGTTTTCGAGCATTTCAAGCTCAATGTCGCGTAGGGCGAATACATCGGGGTGCAGAACGGCTACAGAAGCCACAACGCGTTCGCAAGAATTCCGACGTTCATTGTATTCAGAACCGGTAAGTTCATGAACCACTTTTGAGTTTATCAGGACCATCTCGTACGCACCGAAATGTGTAGAATAGTTTTCGAACTCAAGACTTCGACAGTCCAGGCACATAAAGGAATCTGCCTGTCCAAACACCACGGCATATTGATCCATAATACCGCAGTTCAGCCCGATTCGATGCTCTGTGCGTTGGGCCATTTTGGCAATCTCCTTTCGGGAAATATCCAATTCGAATAGTTCGCTAAGTGCATAGAGAAATCCACAACACAAGGCCGCCGAAGACGACAGGCCCGCTCCAATAGGTATATCGCCGCCAAACACCAGGTTGAATCCAGAGGAGACATCTATTTTATGGGAATGGAGTTCTGCCAGCGCAGCACTAAAATACTGCAACCAAAGTTGCGGTGCCGCTTTCTTTAAATCTGAGAGGGAGACTTCTGCTTCTAAGTTCAAATCGAGCGCAGCGAACGTGCATTTCCCATCGGCGCGTGGCGATACGGCAAAATAGATAGCTTTATCGATTGCCGCGGGCAGTACAAAACCATCGTTGTAATCTGTATGCTCGCCTATGAGATTAATGCGTCCAGGCGCCATAACCATCACAGGGGTGGTATTAAATTTCTCTTGAAAAGTATTTCTAACGATTTCTCTAACCATAAACGTTTCTGGAGTTTTACCAAAATGTGGTGTACAACACACCTAATATCAACACAATGCCCATAGCGGCGATATTAAAGACCGGTCCCGTTTTAAACAGGTCGGTTCCGAATACGATGGCTTTGGGTGAGTTTGTCTTGCTCTCCATCAATGAAAGCACAATGATGAGGGCAGATAAAATGAGAAACACGAGTCCCATTTGATCTAAAAATGGCATTTCACTAAAAATCAAGTCGACACCTATACTTACAGGCACAGAAGCCACGGCCGACCATAGTGCCGCGGTGCCGGTAGTGCGTTTCCAGAATAAACCGAACAGAAATAGCACCACAATTCCCGGGCTCACATATCCGGTGTACTTCTGGATAAATTGAAAAATTTGCTCTTCGCCGCCGAGTAATGGCTGAGCTACCACAACGGCAATAACAATAGAAAAGAGACCAACGAGGCGTCCGATATTCACCAATTTTTTTTGGGATGCATCTTTGCCAAAAAAGGGCTGGTAAATATCCATGGTAAAGATAGTGGCCGTGCTGTTCATCATGGAGCTAAGCGATGAGAGTGCCGCCGCAATAAGCGCCGCGAATGCGAGCCCCCTGATTCCGTTTGGCACCAAATTTCCAAGTAGCCAGGGGTAGGCTTCGTCTGGCCGGGCAATATCTGCTTGCATTACATAGGCGGCTATTCCGGGAATAACCACAACCAGCGGAATGAGCAGTTTCAGATATCCGGCGAAAGCCAAACCCTTTTGCGCTTCGCGGATATTTTTTGCAGCCAGTGCCCGCTGAATAATGTATTGATTGCAACCCCAATAACTTAAATTGGCAATCCAGAGCCCACCTATGAGCACGCTTAGGCCGGGAAGATCCTTATAATAAGGATTATCTTCCGTAAAGATCATATCAAACCTATCGGGTGCCTGCACCAGCAATTCTTTCATCCCGGCCAGAACACCATTTCCGCCGCTCACCGCATCGAGAGCCAGATAGGTGGTAACCAAACCACCGAAAACGAGAAAAACCACCTGTACTACATCGGTCCAGGCCACGGCTTTAAGTCCGCCGTAGAGCGAATAAGCCACAGCCACCACTGCCAGGCCAATAATACTCTGGGTAATGGTAATGCCCAGCACCACGCTCAGTGCCAGCGACGATAAGTACAAAACGGTAGTGAGATTTACGAAGGTGTACAAAAGCACCCAAAATACGGCCAGGATAGTTCGTATGCGACTGTCGTAGCGGATCTCAAGAAATTGGGGCAGTGTAAAAATGCCCTTCTCAATAAAAATGGGAAGAAAGTACTTGGCCACAACGATAAGTGTAAGCGCTGCCATCCACTCGTAACTCGCAATGGCCAGGCCGAGTGCATACCCCGAGCCCGACATACCTATAAATTGCTCGGCCGATATGTTTGCAGCGATTAGCGAAGCGCCGATAGCCCACCAGGGAAGCGTATTGCTCGCGAGAAAGTAATCGTTCGCGTTTTTCTCGTGGCCTTTTTTCTCGCGCGATACATAGAGGCCGAATGCGACAATAAAGAGGCAGTAGCCAATAAAAATAATATAATCGGTAGTGGAAAAATTCATGGAGTGTTGGGTGTTAAATCAAACGCGTTATAAACATTCGGAACCTAAAATATTGAAGCGCCTACTTATTAATCGGTAAATCAATCACAGGTCGGGACTTAGAAGCAAATCTCCTAAAGCCCAGGCATCTTCAGCATAATAGTACAACTCCAAACACCCAACAAAACAGCAATAAATGATGGAGTCGTATTTTGTTCAGGGGCAAATCTAAACTTTTTTAAGACTTTAAACCAAGAGAAAAGAATGCAACGCCCCCGGAAACTGGCTTCGATTATTCTTCCGTCTTCAGACTGATACATTTCGGGCTTCATAGCATTGAAGGGTAAATAAAAATTCGGAGATGAAAGGAAGATTAAACAGAGAACTTAGAAACCTGAATGCCATTCGGGCTCAAGTTGGGAAGAGCGCAGCATTTATTCGAAAAATTGCGTTTACCGGAAGGCGCATCTGAAAAAAAAGGTTTGGAAAAATCATTTATAGGTGTACTTTAGACACATTAAATCCGGAATATTGAAATCAGTTGCTTCACCCTTGTGCACCTGATTTTTCATTTTTTTAAGCGGAATTTCACCACTCCACCTACCTATGAGTTCACCGCATAAACAAACGCCAAAGTATTTAGAAGGTCTTGACGACAAGGCTTTATGGGGGGCATTTCGAGGTGGAGATCGCGAGGCATTCGGCGTAATTTACAGAGCGCAACTCAATAGCCTTTTTAACTACGGCATGAAGGTAATTGCCGATCGGAATTTGGTTAAGGACGCCATTCAGGAACTCTTCATTGAGCTTTGGAAAGGGCGAGAAAGACTATCAGACACCGATCAAATCAAGTACTATTTATACAAGGCATTCCGAAGAAAGCTAATAAGAGATGCCCTGGCAGAACGCAAATATTGTGGCGACAATACGAGTGGAGTGACGGCTGATGAAATTGTGTTTTCGAAGGAGCACAGCATGATTAGCGAAGAAATCTCACAGCAGCGAAAGGCCGTGCTGCAAAAAGCACTCTCCAGGATTTCGATGAGGCAACAGGAAGTTATAAACCTACTCTACTTCGAAAACTACAGCTACGAGCAGGTTTCCCAAATCATGGGTATCAACGTAAAGTCTGTTTACACCATAGCCTGGAAAGCCGCATCGGCATTGCGCAAAGCACTCAAGAGCGTTTAGCCTTGAATGACAATGTGAAAAAATCGTATACAACTCCAACTAATTAAAATTTTTCTCGCTGATTTACTGCCACTTAACTATTAAAATCATTTTTTTTTCGATTTAAGCGGATAGATTTTGGAGAAATACTCCCTTTAACTGTGTAACAAATACACATTAATGGATTTCCGCAAATACGACGCAGAAGATTTTGCCTTACTGGACTCATTTAGAAAATGGGTTTTGAGTTCCGATAAAGAAACGAACCTATTCTGGTCTGAGTGGCTCGCCAAAAACCCCGAAAAGCGCAAGACGCTGGAACTGGCTCGTAAGATTGTGGAGAACATGCCATCTGCTCAGCATCACCTCTC
>JAIVHP010000013.1 GCA_020201045.1 Flavobacteriales bacterium | reverse complement strand
GTAATAAAACTCAGGCCCAGTCTAATTCTATTGGAGAACACAAAGCCCATTTCGCCCCCTCTCCCCAACCCCACCACGGCGGGAAGGAAATTCTCTATCCGCGTGCCGTCGTTCAATGTGATCTTTGCCCTGGAGCCCGCGATGTAAGCCGGCGCAATGAGCGCTCGAGCATAGATATCAAAGCGGCCGGTGTTGGTCTGAAAAGTCAGTCCGTTAATAAAACCGATAAAGATGTAGTGCCCATTTTTTGTCGTGGTACCATTCGGGCTTTCAAACCGCTCGTTCTTCATTTGGGCATAACTCAGGCTGAGATACCAGCCCAAAGGAACCTTCTTGAATTTGATTTGATATCCCAAAAAAGCTTCAAATCCATTGCTCGCAAAACCAGCCTGTTGGTTTGAAAAGGTTATCTGATCTCGGCCAAAAGACCCGCTGGGCACCGTAAGAGAGACTCCAACTTCCGGATAGTCGTACTTTCCGACAAATTCCGGGGATTGACAGGTACCGGAAAATGCAGCAAACAGGAAAAGAGCAGTTGCGATTGAAGTTTTCACAAATTCGGAATTGACTTTACACTAAAACTACCACTAATCGGCAATTTTCACCCTACGCAAATCCAAAATGTTCATCGGATTGTTGTCGAGTCCGGTAAGGCTTCGGTCTACAAAGCGCATTACCACATCGTAGTATAAAGGCACCACGGGAGCATCTGCCATAACGAGGCTATCCATTTCCGCGTAGAGCTGCGTTCGCAATTGCGGCTGGTTAATGCTCAGCGCCTGCTGATACAGGCTGTCGAATAGAGCGCTGTTGTAGTGGGTGTAGTTTGGCCCCGAAGGCGACTTATTTTCACTGTAGAACAGGGCCATAAAATTCTCGTCGTCGGGGTAATCGGCGAGCCAGGATTTTCGAAACATTTCCAGGTCGCCACGGGCTGTCATTTCGCGGTGTACCGACGCGGGGAGCACATTCACCTTTACTTTAATTCCAATTTCGCCGAGCTGATGCTGGGCGTATTCGCACAGGTCTACATAATCTGTAGTAGTACTCAGCTCTAGTGTTGGCAACCCTTCGCCCCCCGGATATCCCGCTGCACGGAGCAGTGCACGAGCCGAGTCAATGTTAAAGGAGTACCCCGAATTCCGGTCATAGCCCGGCATTCCCTTGGGAATAAACCCGCCGTTTGCTGGTTCGTAAACATTGTTTCGCAGATACCGCACCATCGATTCCTTATCTATCGCGTAGTTCACAGCTCTCCGCAATCGCACATCGCTCCACACGGATTTGGCTCCGTTCAACTCCCCCACCATAAACCCCAGGTAATCCGTTTTTAGAAAGGGGTGCTTTTCGAGGCGGAGTTGCTTTTCGTAAATGGGGCTGAGTTCCCCGGTTTTAGTGAGCAACTCATTGCTGTAACTGGTGTGCAGTCCCGACATAAAATCGAAATTCCCCTTCAGGAGTTCTAAATATGCCGACCCCTTATCGGGGATAAAAGACACCGATACCGCATCGAGGTAAGGCAGGGCGCGTCCCGTAGAGTCGGTTTCAAAATAGGCTTCGTTTCGCAATAAAACCAGGCGGGAGTTTTCAATCCAAAAATTGAATTTGAAAGGGCCTGTTCCCACAGGATTCTTTCTAAAATCAGCGCCGTACAACTCCACCGCTTCGCGCGGCACTACAGCGCAGTACTCCATACCCAACAAACCGAGAAAAGGCGGGAACGATTGGCTGAGCCTGATTTCAACGATCGAATCGCCAATAGCCGTAAACGGATTGGATTCATCGAGTTGGTTAAAAACCCAAATTCCCGGGCTGGAAAGTTTGGGGTCTAAAATTCGATTAAAGCTGTAAACCACATCCGAAGCCACCACCCTTCTCCCCTTTCCGTTGGGAAAGGCTTCACTATCGTGAAAAAAGACATCTTCGCGAAGTTTAAAACGGTATACCGTTCCGGAAGAATCTATTTCCCATGATTTGGCAATAGATGGTTGCACCTGAAGCTTGTCGTCGATTTCCACCAGGCTGTTATAGACCATATTGCAGGCCCACAAATTCTCCAGGTTTCGGCTAAAGGCCGGGTCAAGCGAAGATACACCCGCCGACTCATTGTACCGAAAAATCATTTTATCGGTATTCCGCTCCGGGCCCGCACACGAAAAGAAAAGGGGAATAAGTAGAACGGATAACCATTTCATGCTGCAAAATAAATGGGTTTTCGCAATCGTGCGTCCAGCGATTTTCAATTTTACAAACAACTATTTTTCATCGGGAATTTGCAGGCATATGCGCAACTTTTGCTTTCCGAATTTTCGGGCCTTTTTAATATTCTCACCCATGTATAAATCGATTCGATTGGTGTAACGAGCATTCATTTTATCGTTCACCACAAATGTTTTACCATCGTACCCTTCTATGGTAATCAAGCTGCCGTGCACAAAGCCGCTGTCGAGGAGATCCCTGGAAATAGCAACCGAAAGCATTCCTTCTTTTAGCGTGTCTCCCCAGGCGGTAATGTTTCCAGCAGTGCCGGGCCGGGTTTGAGCCGGGGTAATGTTATAGGCCGTAGCCAACACTTCCATGCACTTTTCGTTTGGAGGCGGTTCTTCGCACGAAGCCCAAAACAACGCAGTGAAAGCAAATAGTATTGAAAACCCAATGGATTTAATCATAACCTAATAAATGAATTGCAAAGATGGCACGAAACGATTGATAAATAACCCGGAACTGGAATTATCCTTAAACCCTTTTAATTGCGCTTAGGATCGCGCCGGGTTGCGGTATATTGAACCTGCGGCAAAGATCGTTTTGAAATTCATTAGCACTATTGTCTGCGATACTTCATGAGTTTCATGTTTACGCAGGCGTGTGGAGAAAGGATTTTTACGATTTTAATCGAACTGCAATGATTGCCGATTGTAAATTTCACATGTTCGCAATACCAGCCTATCTTTGCACCATGCAGCAGTTTAAAAAAGTAGCCTTTTACACCCTGGGTTGCAAACTCAATTTCTCAGAAACGTCTACCATTGCCCGTCAATTGGTAGAAGCCGGCTATGCCCGCGTTCAGTTTGAAGACGACCCCGATGTGTTTGTAATCAACACGTGTTCGGTTACCGATAATGCCGATAAAAAGTGCCGGTGGATTGTGCGAAAAGCGCTCAGGGTGAATCCCGATGCCGCCGTGATCGTTATCGGCTGTTACGCCCAACTCAAACCCGATGAAATTGCGCAGATTGAAGGAGTAAACCTGGTATTGGGTGCAGAAGAGAAATTCAATGTAGCCGAATACCTGGAACGCAGCGATATTGCTTCCAAAAACCAAAAGGCGGCACGCGAAATAAAACACACACGCGAATTTATACCCGGATTTTCTTCGGGCGATAGAACCAGAACGTTTTTGAAAGTGCAGGACGGCTGCAATTACTTTTGCGCTTTCTGTACCATTCCGCTCGCGAGGGGGCGCTCCAGAAGCGCTTCCATTAAGGAGACCCTAAAAGTAGCGCGCGAAGCTGCAGAATCCGGAGCCAAAGAAGTAGTGCTTACCGGCGTAAATATCGGCGACTTCGGTCACGGCACTCGTGAAACACTTATGGATTTAATCACCGAACTCGAAAATGTGGATGGCATACAGCGATACCGGATTTCGAGTATTGAGCCCAATTTGCTCACCGATGAAATTATTGATTATGTGGCGAATAGCCGCAAATTCGTTCCGCATTTCCACATCCCTTTGCAATCGGGTTCAGACGGTATTCTCGCCGCCATGCGCAGGCGCTACCGAACTGATTTATACCGCGAGCGAATAGCCCACATCAAAGCCAAAATGCCCGACGCCTGTATAGGAGTTGATGTAATTGTAGGTTTTCCCGGAGAATCGGATGAAGAATTTATGCAGACTTACGATTTTCTTCACAGCCTGGACATCTCGTACCTTCACGTATTCACCTATTCGGAACGGCCCAATACCACGGCCGTGCGTTTGAAGGAAGTGCTGCCGATGAAACTCAGGCAGGAGCGCAACAAGAAGCTGCGCATCTTGTCGCATAAAAAGAAAAAGGCCTTTTACCTGTCTCAAATTGGCCGTTCAGGAGAAGTTCTCTTCGAAGCCGAAGAAAGTGGTGGATGGATGAATGGCTTTACCGAAAATTACGTAAAAGTGAAATTTCCATACGACGAAAGTCTTGTAAATGAAATCTGCGAAGTAAGCCTCGATTCCATCGATCGGGATGGAATGGTAAAGGTGGCGCTTAAAACTCCTGTACATGTCTAAAATATTAGATTCCGTAATAGAGATCAGCCGAACGGTAGGGCAGTTTCTCAAAGACGAACAGAAAAAAATTGCCGCGGCCGACGTGGAAATGAAGGGCCGCGCAAACAACCTGGTATCACGAGCCGACAAAGAAGCCGAAAAGCGGTTTGTGACATTTTTGGCAAACCTCTACCCCGATTCGGGTTTTATAGCCGAAGAGGGGACTTCCGATAAAAAAGGCGAAGAGTTCAACTGGATTATAGATCCATTGGATGGAACCACCAATTACCTTTACGGAATTCCCTGCTATTGCACTTCGGTGGCCCTGCTCCAAAACGGCGAGCTCGTACTCGGAGTAATTTACGATCCGGAAATGAACGCCTGCTTTACTGCCGAGAAAGGAAAAGGCGCCCATTTAAACGGCAAAAAGATTTCCGTTTCCATGCAAGATAATCTGGCACATTCGCTTATAGCAACAGGGTTCCCCTACGACGATATCGGCCGGCAGCGCGCTTACCTGGATATTCTTGCCGAAGTGAACAACCACACACGCGGAATACGCCGACTGGGTTCTGCGGCACTAGACATGGCCTATGTGGCCTGCGGCAGGTTCGACGCTTTTTACGAATATGGCCTCCAACCCTGGGATGTGGCGGCAGGCGCCGTAATTGTGAAAGAAGCCGGTGGAACCGTATCTGATTTTAAAGGCGGCGACGAATACCTTTTCGGGAAGACGCTGGTTTGCGACAATTCGATCTTGCACAAAAACGTGTTGGGATTCCTCAAAAACTGGTGAGAACGATTGGAAATCAACCCATCGCTAATCTGCGAGCTTTGCGTGAAATGCGCCACATCTCTAAGGTTCACGCGGAGATCGCTAAGGATGCGCAAAGGACGCAGAGAGACTCGTGCCACAGCGTAATCAAATTTTAGTCAATGTTTTGATTATCAGAAATAAAGCGGTTTAGTTATATGATAGTTCCCCTATGAGCGGCGCTCCTATTATCTATTTTTGATAACTGATATTTAACTGATAGCAATACGCAAAAAAATAGCGCGGAGAACAGTGAGCCCCGGAGCAAGTCCGGGGTTGCTTCGCTTACCCCGAAACGAGTTCGGGATTTCGCGAAATGCTCAAAAATGGACAACCAAAGCTCAAACTGATGAGTGCGCTGAGGATCGCGAGCGATCAGTGAGAGTAAAGATCAAAATTTTTCAAATTAACCTTATTTCTCACAGCGTGCTTGCACCCTTAAGCCTTTTGCGCAATCCCGAAACGGGTTCAAGATTTCGCGAAATGCTCTTTTTTTAACATCAGGAAGTTAGCGATTAAGTTATATGTTAGCGTCTATGAACTACCAGAAAATTATTGACGAAACCTACGTAGACATTCTCAGCTCTGGAAACCCCGGAAAAGTGGCTACCTACATCCCCGAACTCGGCGGAGTGAACCCCGATCAATTTGGCGTTCATCTCATAACCGTAAACAACGAAAATTACAGCGCCGGCGACAGCGAAACTCCCTTCTCTATTCAAAGTATTGCCAAGGTGTTTTCCCTGGCCATGGCTTACAAACACCTCGGGGCAAAGCTGTGGGACAGAGTGGACGTTGAACCTTCGGGAAATCCATTTAATTCGCTGGTGCAGCTCGAGCACGACGAGGGCATTCCCCGAAATCCGATGATCAACGCCGGTGCCATCGTTATTTGCGACATTCTCACCACCCTACTCGACGAGCCAAAGCGCGATTTTTTGGAATTTGTGCGCCAACTCAGCGGTAATAACTCCATCAACTACGATAGGAATGTGGCGGAATCGGAAGATGCTACGGGTTTTCGAAATGCGGCCCTCGCAAACTTTATTCGCTCTTTCGGAAATATCAAAAACGACATTGATGTGGTGCTTGACTTTTACTTTCATCTCTGCTCGTTATCTATGACTTGCAGGGAACTGGCCGAGACCTTTGTATTCCTCGCAAATAATGGGCGCACTCTTTTCGGCGATCGCCGGGTGCTCACGCCAAGTGAAACGAAGCGAATAAACGCTATTATGCTGACTTGTGGATTTTACGACGAAGCGGGTGAATTCACTTACCGTGTTGGTCTGCCTGGAAAAAGCGGTGTGGGTGGTGGTATCGCAGCCGTCCAACCACTGTCTTATAGCATCGCCATTTGGAGCCCTTCGCTAAACGCTCACGGCAACTCCGTGCGCGGGTTTGAATTCCTTGAAAGATTTACCACCCGAACCGGTGAATCCATTTTCTAAGCCTGTCCTGTATCGAGTCAACCGCATTGCGATTTTGCTTTCGCAGGGCCAAGGAAAGTGTAAATTTGTCGGGGTATAGCTCGCTAACCGTCCATTTGCCCAGTCGACAAAATTCGCGGAGCAACTAAGCGATAGCCTTAAAAGAAAGAATGCCAACTAAATGAAAAGCGGACTAGACAGGTTTGAAAAGTATCTGAATAAAGTAGACTCTGTAGAAGACGATCGGTCGATGTTTGGATACCTCAGCAAAGATATTCCCGCAAGTATCGTGGTTTTTTTGGTTGCGCTCCCACTCTGTCTTGGAATTGCGCTTGCCAGCGGAGCGCCTCTTGCTTCCGGGCTAATTGCCGGCGTTGTAGGCGGACTTGTGGTGGGGTATATCAGCAAGTCGGGAACGAGCGTGAGCGGACCGGCAGCCAGTGTTTCGGCTATTGCACTTTCGGCCATTGTTTCGCTGGGTAGCTATGATTTGTTCCTGGTTTCGGTTTGCCTGAGTGGACTTATGCAAATAGCGCTGGGAAAACTCAATGCCGGATTAATTGCCGACTATATGCCTACCAGCATCATTAAAGGGCTTCTCGCCGGTATCGGTGTTATTCTTATTATTTCTCAATTCCCTTATGCCATTGGCCTGGATATCCCCGAAGAAGGGTTTATAATGGACCACAGCACCAACCAGCTTGCAAAATTTTCGGAGGTAATACCGCGCGTGCTCGATGCATTTTCGCCAGGAGCGATATTCATTTCCGTTATTTCGCTCGCTGTGATTATATTTTGGAATAAGTCGCCGCTTAAAAACCTAAAGTGGTTTCCATCTTCGCTTTTCGTGGTCATTTTAGGAGTTATTCTCAACCTTATTTTTCAGTTTTTCATTCCATCGCTTCACCTCAGCGGCTCCGCACTGGTTGAAATACCGAGTATCGATAAGCTCAATGAGTTTTTTATCCTTCCCGATTACAGGGGGCTACTTAATTTTGAAGTTTGGACTGTGGCTGTAACCATAGCCGTTGTCGCTTCTATCGCCACCCTGCTAAACATAGAGGCTACCGACAACCTCGATCCGTACAAGAGAAAGACTCCGCCAAACCGAGAACTCGTAGCACAAGGTATCGGAAATACCATTTCGGGACTTGTTGGTGGGCTGCCCGTAACGTCAGTAATAGTGCGAAGCTCGGTAAACATCAATGCCGGTGCCGAGACAAAGCTCTCCACCATTCTCCACGGTTTGCTTCTCATAGCCAGTGTATTGTTTCTGAGCACGGTAATAAACTTAATTCCGCTGGCTTCATTGGCCGTAATCCTAATTGTAACCGGCTATAAGCTCACATCCCTGCAAATTATCCGCAAGCTTTACAAAAAAGGGTGGGATCAATTTATTCCGTTTGTAATTACAGTAGTTGGAATTGTGACCCTAGATCTTTTGATCGGAATCTTAATCGGGACCGGAGTAGCAGTGTTCTTCCTTCTCAAGGGAAACTACCACAATCCTTTTTTCATTGAAAACATGAAAAGCCTGCAGGGACAAATCCGAAGAATTGAACTCTCAAACGAAGTTTCGTTTCTCAACAAGGCCTCTATCAAAAATATGCTGTGGAATACACCCAATGACTCCAACCTTGTTATTGACGCTACCTACTCCAGCTTTATAGATAAAGATGTGCTCGAGATTATCGAAGATTTTAGAGATACTTTTGCGGTAGAACACGGCATTAATGTGCGTGTAGTGGGTCTGAAAGATGCATACAAAACGGGAAGTGCAGAAGACTTTCTCAACTCGGGCGAGCAGCCCTTTTTCAGAGAGATTGATACTCCCGAAAATGCACTGGACGCTTTAATAGAAGGAAACAAGCGTTATTCCGTGGGAGATTTACTTTCGCGGCGACAGAGTAACCGCAAAATCGTTAACGGCCAAACGAAACCCGCTTTTGCTGCGATTGCCGCCTGCGTAGATTTACGTGAATCTATACACATTCTTTTCGACGCGGAAGTGGGGCAACTGGTAACGGTAAAAAGTTTGGGAAATTCAATCGGGAGCGAACTTATCCAAAACCTTGAAGCTGCTGTAAAAACGCAAAAAATAAAGATCATTGTCTTTCTGGGCCACTCTGGCAATAGCATTATCAGATCGGCGGTTGCTGATAAAAATGGCGATGGTGTAGACTTGAAATTAGATATTCATAAAAAACTGCCAGGCAAAAAATCATTGGAGGCTTTAAGTGCAACCGAAAAATGGAACCTGATCAACGAAATTACTCAGGAGAACGTCAGGAAATCTGCCACTGAAATACTAAAAAAGTCAAAATACCTGCGAAGCGAAGTGGAGAAGGGCAATATGGGAATCGCCACGGGTTTCCTCGATCGGGAAACCGGTGAAATATCGCTTTCGCTAATACCTTACAAGGATTGAGCTAAAGTTGAAAAAGGTGCCTGGAAACGAGGAAAAAACTCAGTAGTTACTTATCGTCCCACAACCGAAACTCGGTACGTCTGTTTTCAGCGTGTTCTTCTTCCGAACACTCCACGCCATTGGCGCAGTGATTTTTGAGATCAGACTCGCCATAACCTTTTCCTTTAAGTCTTTTGCGCTCCACACCGAGTGTTTCGAGATAGCTGATAGCCGATTCAATTCGCTGCTGAGAGAGCTCCATATTATACGCATCCGCACCCCTGGAGTCGGTATGGCCCGAAAGCTCTACTCCCACCCTGGGATTGGCCAAAAGTATTTCCGATAGCTTATTCAAAACTATTTCAGACTCGGCGCTGATTTCTACGCTGTTGAGCTCGTAGTTTACAACTCCCAAATCGAATAGATCCTTATTCGAAATACGCACCTTTTTATTGTACTCATTGGTCACCGTAATCACCCCGTCATCGGGATCGAGCCTCACGTAAACAAAATCACCGTCGTCGGTGGGGTCGATGGAAGCAATTATATCTCCCCTTTCGTTTACAATGTGAACGGTACTCTCCGAATCCAACTCTTCGGCTTCTATATTGTACCGCTCGTCGGGGCTCACTGATTCAAATTTGAAGTCTCCTCGATCGCCGGTATAGGTGGTAGCAATTACCTCGCCTTCCCCATTTGTAAGTTTGATTTTCACTCCCGATTTAGTTTCGCTCTCATTGTCCATCATCCCCAAAATATCGACCGAAAGAATACTCTCGTCTTCTTCTTCAATTTTATCGAGCACATAGTCGATAGGGCTAAGCAGCACAACTTCGAAAGAACCCGAATCGGATTTCACATCCGAAATGAGTTTTTTGTCTTTATCGAAAAGCTTCAAACGGCTGCCTTGTTCCAGTTCTACGTCGGGCAAAACTACCTTGTAGGTTTCCTTTCCGTGAATGTGTTTAAACACAAAGCTACCGTCATCGCCAACTACGGTTTTTTGAACTACCGAGCCATCGGCTGCTACAAGGTGAACTTCGCGGCCAACCTGCTCGCCGGCATCAATAAGCTGCCCGGAAAGCGATTCGAAAAACTCATCGGGTACCGACCATTTCACACTGTAAATATCACTGCGGTCAATATCTCCTTCCCTGTTTGAAATAATGATGGCTTTACCGCGGTCGGTGGTGTAAAAACTATGCTCATCGTACGGGCCATTAATGGGAAGTCCAAGGTTTGACGTTTCCATTTTGGAAAATACATGTGCGTATATATCAAAGCCGCCAAAGCCTTCGTAGGCGCGGTTTGATGAAAAGAAAAGTGTATCTCCCGAAAGGGTAGGCAATATCTCATCGCCATCAGAATTGATGCCCTCCCCCAAGTTCCTGGGCTCCAGCCAATCCTTACCGTCGAATTTTGATTTCCACAAGTCCATCCCACCAAATCCACCTTCCAGATCGCTGGCGAAGAACATGGTGGAATCCGCGCTTCGATATGCCGGATAGGCGACACTGGTTTTCGAATTTCCAAATGAAAGGGTGGAGTGGTAATTCGCTTCTGCATCAAAAATCACCAATTTTAGTTTTTCGGCTCTTGCATTTCCCGCAAAGGGCAACCGCTGAACGGCGGTAATAATAAGCGATGAGTCTGGCATAAACGTTCCCGGCCCAATTTCTTCAAAGCGTCTTTTTTTAAGCTTACGACTGATTTTGTAAAGTCTCGGGTTTTCCTTGATGTCTTCCACATCAAACTGCATTACCGGTTGCTTTTCCTTTTTAATTGGAAAGTATTCGGGTTCGGCAACGTGGTTCTTGAGCAATTGGGGAGCGTCTTCGTTCATCCATGCCACCATAACGCTGCTGCTGTATGACATTGCGGCGGTTGGGCGCACATCTACCGGCTTAAAACTCCCCTGGCTGCTCAACATATCTACCATATGTGTCCACTCGCGGTGGAGCTCCTGATTATCGGGGTTTTCGTTCACCAAATTTTCGAGAATGGCCTCTGCTTCATCGTACTCAAAATAGGCGGCGTGAAGTCTTGCCTGCGCCTTTACAGCATTCATATTACTGCAGGGAAAACTGCCTTGATCGGCCAGAGCAGATTTTGCCCTTTGATAATTTCTACCCTCTACAAGCTTTACAAACCCTTCGCAATCAAATACTTTTAACGGTTCACCATTCGCCATTTCATTTAAGGGCTGACCAAAGAGTATTCCCGCCTGGGCAAATAAAAAAATCGCTATGGAAAAAGAGAATTTCAATAGAATCGGGGCTTGAGTTCAGGAGTTTTGTAAATAGGCATATCGTAACCGATAAAAATTTCATGAGAACCGCTTTCATAGGTCATCATGTTATTTAAAGTCTGATCGTAGGCGTAGCCCACGTGAAACTTATCAGTGATGTAGACATGGGCAGAAGCAACCATACCGAAATTGTGGCGGTAGGTGGCTGTAAACCAAAATTGATTAGACAGCAAGGCGCTCAGGCTTACATCAAATTGTACCGGGCCACCGAGTGCATGGCGTACGAGAAATCCGGGTTTAAGATCTAAATTTTGCGATACCTGAAATATTTTACCCCCTACTAAATTCAGGTGTGTGTTTAGTCGGGCATCGCTTTGATTCAATTCAGAAAGACTTGGCCGGCTAAGGTTAACGGCGCTAAAACCGATATAGGCACGCGGAGTAAGATACATCGCTCCAAAATCAAAATTGGGGATCCAGCGGTTGGGATCTATCGACCAGGCCGTTGGATCGTTGCGCTCATCGTAAGTGAGCTCATTCCAGTTCATGGCGTAGTTTATCATCCCGCCCTGAAGACCGAGGTTGAGTTTTCTTGCGCGCCCAAAGTTAAGGGTGTACGCATAGGTAGCAGAGAAGGAAGTTGCACTGCGCGCACCAATCTCATCGTTTTGAAACTGAAGCCCTACTGCCATATTTTTCTTTCTCAAAGGACTGTGAATGGAAAAATTCTGTGTTTTTGGCGAACCTTCAAACCCCACCCACTGCGCGCGGTAACTCAAATTTGCCGACAGGGCATCGCGGCTTCCCGCGTAAGCGGGATTTACTGCGTATAGGTTAAAGATATACTGGCTGTACAGCGACTGCTGTTGTGCAGATAAAGTTTGCACAAGAGCCAGAAAAAATATGACGACGGTTATTCTTTTCATAGTTTACCGCGTTAATTCGATATAGCCTTTGTGGGTAACATCGCTGACGGTAGCGACAAAAAAGTACGTACCGTCGGGTAGTTCATTTCCACCTTTTGTAGTGCCATCCCAGGCTCTATCGTCGTTGTTGTAACCCGAGCCCGACCAAATGGTCTGACCCCAGCGGTTAAAAATCTCCACTTTATTATCGGCAAATTCAGGTCGGTTTATATTCTCAATGGTCCACCGGTCGTTTTTCCCATCTCCATTGGGAGAAAAGGCTTTGAAGAACCTGATCTTACATTCACTATCCGGCCCTGCGCCTATGGTAAATTCTTTTGTAAGGCTGCAGAGTCCGGCCTGAACCGTAACGGCGTATTGACCCGGCCCCAAACGTTCTGCCAGAGGGCCATCTTCTCCCATACTCCAGGTAATTGTGTAAGGTGGTCTGCAACCCGAAATATTCTCCAACTCGGCGTAGCCATCGGTAGATGTAGGGCAGGATGCATCGAATGCGAGTACGTCGAACGCAATGTTCCCAACTATTCCCGGCTGTTGAAACCCCTGAGTGAGCGCGTAAGGCCCCGAAGCTACCGTTTCTACCACACCTTCTCCCGCTGTACCGCTGAGGCTAACACTTCCGGGCAGTTGCAGGGTGTGGCCATAACATCCCAGCACTTGACGCGAGATAGAAACCTGAGCCGATACCTGAATGGCAATCAGGCCAAAGCATATGAAAATAATATTTTTCATTCCGCTTCTAGTTCTCGTATTTAATGCGTGCGTTGTAGAGCATAACTTCCACGTCGTCTGCTTCGTCAAAGTCTTCGTTTAAATCAAATTTGACCAAAAGACGGTAGCTGTACTGGCTGTTGTCTATAGTGCGCAGTTCATCAACCAGGCTGGTTAAATCAGCTGTGCGAACCCGCACAGAACCATTTGGCGATGTCAGGTATGTATTCCAGTACAGTAAATTAGTCGAACCTGGGTTATACATATTTTTTCGCTGAAGCACCACTTCCATATTATTTAGAAATGAGCTTTTCTTAAATATGATATCCAAATCCACGAGGTTTGCATTGTGCGGTAGGTGAATAGGAGCCAT
The DNA here is from genome assembly GCA_020201045.1 of Flavobacteriales bacterium. Taxonomy (GTDB): domain Bacteria; phylum Bacteroidota; class Bacteroidia; order Flavobacteriales_D; family Cryomorphaceae; genus JAIVHP01. The sequence continues at coordinate 5,001 of JAIVHP010000013.1, read as the reverse complement.
AATCTCATCGCCCTTGTCTCGCTTAATAATGGTAACAAACCTAATATCGTCTTCGAATATGGCGATGTTGTACTTCTCTTCATCATCGTCGCTGCGTAGACCCACAAAATCGGAAGGGTCTACCGCATAAAAACGCTCTTCCACGTTTGATTCAGCGGTTACGGTTTGGGGAGTCCATTTTCCATCGTCGCTGTCGTAGCGTAAAACCTGACCACCGGTGGGAGTTAAATCAGACAAAGGCACTCCTTGCAACGCCGAAACCACATTGGCGCCGATTGATCCCTGAACATCGCCTTCCAGACTTTTACCGTCTACGTAATTTTTGGTTGCAGCGTCCTGACTACTTGAAGGATTAGCGAGATTTCTAATTCGCTGACTTCCGGCATCTGATCCATCTACCCCGTCGTGCGAAAGCACTTCTGCAAGGGTTTGCAACTCATTAGTTGGATCTGCATCGGCGTCATTTATAAGGTCTGATAAGTTCAATGTAAAATCCGTTCCACCTTCGCTGATGGTAAGCGTAGATGTTGCATCGTCAAAATCAAAATCTGTAATCAGCTCATTGGTTTCGTCAGAATCATCGTCCTTTACCAGGCTGTTCAGGTCCACATCGTATGACCCACCGGCGTCGGTGAGCGTTAGGAAATTAGTAAGGTCGTTAAATTGAACACTGCTAACGAGCTCATTTGACGGATCGGCATCGGCATCGTCGATCAAATCGGTTAAGTCGACATCATATGTGTTTCCATCGTCGGTGATACTCAAAGTTGATGTTGCATCGTTAAAGCTTACATTGGTTATAAGTTCATTTGTAGGATCGGCATCGGCATCGTCGATCAAATCGGTTAAGTCGACATCATATGTGTTTCCGTCGTCGGTGATACTCAAAGTTGATGTTGCATCGTTAAAGCTTACATTGGTTATAAGTTCATTTGTAGGATCGGCATCAGCGTCTGCGGAAAGCCCTGTAAGGTCGATGCTTTGGGTTCCACCTGCATCGGTGAGTGAAAGGACATTTGTACCTGTGTCGAATGAAAAATTGTTTACCAATTCGTTCGATGGGTCGGAATCGGCATCGTCGATTAAACCCGTGAGATCGATAGAAAAAGCGTTTCCATCATCGGTTATGGTCAACACAGATGTGTCTTCGTCGAAGTCTACATCGGTAATAAGTTCGTTTGTGGGGTCGGCGTCGGCATCTTCTGACAATCCCATTAAATCAACACTCCGCGTTCCGCCAGCATCTGAGAGTGAAAGGGTGCCTGAACCATTGTCAAAGTCGAAATCAGTAACCAGCTCGTTTGTGGAATCGGCGTCGGCGTCATCGATTAAATCACTTAAGTTTACACTAAATGATTCTCCAGCTTCCGTGATGGTTAAAGTGGAATTGGCATCGTCGAAAACGAAATTATCAATCAGTTCATTGGTTGTATCGTTATCGTTGTTTCCAGCATTAGAGAGCGATCCGAGATCTACTTCAAAACTCTCACCGGCTTCCTGAATGCTGAGCACGTAGGTGAGCGGATTAAAGCTGACACCATCGATCAATTCATTCGTTTCATCCCCATCAGCCGCCAGTAATGTGAGGTCGGCTGTATAGAGAACCCCTCTTTCTGTGATCCGCAGCTCGTACGAATCTTCGTCAAACTCAATATTTTCAATTTCTGCAGTTTCCCCGCCGAGCAGGTCACTGAGATCTGCAGAATGCTCTGCTCCTGCTTCAAAAACCGTTAAGGTGTAGTTTTCAGAGTTAAATTCAATCCCGTCGATAAGTTCATTTTCGGGATTTGCGTCTGCATCGTCCACATTATCGGCGCTTGCTGCGTGTAATGCATAAGGTACCGATACGAATTCCATGGCGCCGATGGTTTCCAAACCCGAACCGGCGTCCATATCTATTTCGAGCCAAAACCCCGAATCTCCCCAACCGATGGAATTAAAATTACCGGCGAGAATTTCACCGGATCCAATTTGGATATTGAATAACCCAAATGCATTTGTATTGGTGTTGGGGTGTTCTTCCTGGTAAACGATCTGGCCTTGTGGGCCGCCGCGTCTGATTTTGCAAACCACGTAAACGGACTGGTTTGCCAATTCGGCTCCAGTCTCGGCTTCGCGCGCTACGGCTTGATAGTTGATTTTATTCGGCGATTGCGCAAACAGTGCGTGAGCGCTCAGGAAAAACAGGAAAAATGAGAAGAGCCAAAGGTATAAAGGTGCTCCGAGAATTTTCCTATGGCCTGTGATAGTATTAAGGGGTGCTGCCATAATCTATTATGTAAATTCGGAGTGAAGGTTGGTGGCACTTTGTAAAAACCACTGTAAATGCTTCATTTCCGAAAGTGAACAGCCACTCTTACGGGGAGAAATGAAAAAGGTTCAATCTGACACTTTCTGCTAACAAGCAGAGATTTTTTTATTGGCGAAGCACTGATGTTTGATCTAGTTCAATACCACCAACTAAGGGTCTTTATTCAGCAAGGGCAAGAGCAAGATGGCGCTGTGGGGGGGCTGGCGTGGTGGGTTTTGCGGGAGCTGAAAGTGAAAAGTTGGAAAGTGAAAAGTTGAAAGTTGCGAGCCTGGTGGATTTTGCGGGGGCTGAAGTGAAAAGCGCGTGGACACCCCTTTAGGTACTGTGTGGGCGGAGGTGGAGTTATGCAGGCTTGAGCACTGGCCAATGCGTCGGCCGGCGGGAGTTATGAGTTGCAAGTGAGTAGTGAAATAGTGAAAAGTTGTCCATCCCTGATATAGCTTGACCATAATTGATAACAATTATGAAACCTAGATTGAAAAGAATCAAGAGTCAACGCATGTAGTTCAATAGATACTCTTAGGCAGGCATGCATCACTTTTTAACGCCTCCCACAAAACTCACCACGCTCGCAATTCCACACCGCCATTGCCATTTGCCATTTGTCGATTGCCAATTGCCAATTGCAAATCAACCCTCGCCAGCTTTCATCCCAAAACCATCCGCAAAATTCTACGCGCACGAAAACCCACACTAACATCTCTTGCTCTCTACTCTTGCTCTTGCTGATTTTGCCCATTGCGACCGAAGGCTCCACGCTCCACGTGTCAGTCACCTTATCGGTCTCTCAAATGCACACTAAAATATCCAGATCGGCATATTTAAAACCTGGTTTAGCAGTTGATTATCACAATTCATCGAGAATTAACATTAGGTCCTAACGTTAATTTTCAGGCATTTGTCGAAATGTATTACTCCGGCAACGCCACCCCCTTATATTACTTATTATCAGAAATATAACTTGCTTAAAAACAATTATACCAACTTTTAATACGTCGAATAAAACAAACTGTATTCAGAATTAAAAGTACAGATAGTTAGAATTATTCTCTACCCACTAACCAAAAATTCATGAAACAGAAAAACCCCTTAAAAACTGGATTCAGGCCAGCCGGTTTGCTTTCATTTTTGGCGATTTTATTCGCCACAGCAAACCAAATTCACGCTCAGGAATCTTTCCAGGCGTCACACGCAGAAACCGCGATCCTGGCGCTTCAAACTACAAATACAAGCAGAAACGCAGTAGGACCGGAAGATAAAAGTCTTCTGGAAAAAGCCCTCCAAAGTGTGGATTTTGAAGAAAAACGCCAGGAAATCACGACAAATATCTACGTAATGATGCACGGAATTGAGCATCGTTCAATTCCAAACTTTACCCTTGACGGTAAGCCGGTAATACTCCTGAGCAAAGCCGCGCTACTGGCAAAAAATCCGCGTGCATTCTTTATCGTAAAAGACATCCAGCGAACAGCAAACCACGCCTATATCGACATTGCATTGCACTACGATTTCGAAGGGAATTACGAAAACACCATCGAAACAGAACTCGTGCTTACCAAAGTAGGTGAGCAATGGACTAAGCAAGACTTTTCTCAACCATCAACTCGTTAATTATGAAATCAACTCTACTTTATAAACTAACCCTGTTGGCAGTTGCATTAACTGCATCTCAGCTCAACGGTTATGCACAGACCGTTATAAACAACGATGAAATTCGCGTGGGAAATGGAACCGAATCATCCGTTACCACGCGAGGAAACATGGCGCAGCCCTTTTACAAGAACACCGACATTTGGTATAAGCTCACCTACTCTTCGTATGCCTTAAATTCTGCTTTTGCGGTAGGTGGTGCCGGAGAAGGTTTCTGGAATCTAGACGGGCACTTGCTCATGGATCCGCTAATGGCCAATCAGTCGATAGACGATTCGGAATTTACTTATCATTCCGGCGCTAACGGACCGGGGACAGGGGTTTTGATTTCTACCGGCGATCTTACCATCGATGGAAAAACCATCCAGGTAGAAAAGCGATTCGAGCTCCTTCCGGAAAAGTCTTTTATAAAAATCGATGTAAAGCTCACTAACGCCAGCGACGTAACAGCGGAGAATCTACGCGTTTGGATCGGCACAAAAGACGATTGGGTTGGCACGACAGACAGCCCATTGAAAGAGCGGGGAAATTTGGTTAGCGGCGAGTTTCAACTCTTAACAGATCCAGCCGTTCGAGCCAAAGTGGTAAAGGTAACCACCAATAACGAAGGGGTATTATTTTACACAGCCACCGACAAAGCGAGTGGAATAATTAACTCGTGCTGCAGTTTTGGCAACGTAGTAGGTGAAGACCCCGCAACAAATCACATTACCCATAGCTGGGATGGTTCGTACGGATTTTACGCGCGACTGAATGATCTGGCGCAGGGCGAAAGCGACGAATTCACCTGGTACTACGGGGCTGGTGCGATTGACGAGCTGGCAGAAATCGCCAGCCAAATCGCTCAGGCTTCCGGTGCAGTTAGCGATATTACCTGCACGAGCGCAACATTCGACGCTTCAGCAGGACAAACCGGAACGGGTCACTTTGTAGTTACCCCGGCCGAAGCTGTGGTTCCAACGGCACAGGAAATAAAAGAAGGTGTTGACTACGGAGATGTTGTGGTTGTGGCAAATGGAAGTGCAGAAGTCTCAGCGGGT